>NZ_WTVE01000036.1:0-111595 GCF_022496685.1 Pseudomonas sp. B707
GCTGTCAACACCTCTTTTTCTCCGCTTTCGACCGAGAAGATCGAACCGTTAAAAGCGCCGAACAAGTCGACATTTCCAACTCCTTCCAGGCTTCGATGAACTGAAGCGACCCGCCTTCGAAACCTACCTAACTCATTGAATCTCAAGGAGTTTTCCGTTTCGACTGCGCCGGAAGTGGGGCGAATTATAGAGACTCAGAATTTGCCGTCAACCCTTATTTTCATAAATCTGTCATATCGGTCAAAAAAGCCCCGAAACGCGAAGGCCGACCTTAAAAGGTCGGCCTTCGTTGCACTGACCTTCTACTTACAAGCTAGGGAAAGCGAATTGCGAAGCCTCATGGCTCGCACGCTGCGGCCAGCGCTGGGTGATCGCCTTGCGACGGGTATAGAAGCGCACACCATCCGGACCATAGGCATGCAGATCGCCGAACAGCGAACGCTTCCAACCACCGAAGCTGTGGTAAGCCACTGGCACCGGCAATGGAACGTTGACGCCGACCATGCCGACTTCGATCTCGTCGCAGAACAGACGCGCCGCTTCACCGTCACGGGTGAAGATGCAAGTGCCGTTGCCGTATTCGTGATCGTTGATCAGTTGCATCGCCTCTTCCAGGCTGTTCACCCGGACGACGCACAGCACCGGCCCGAAGATCTCTTCTTTATAGATACGCATCTCAGGAGTGACGTTGTCGAACAGGCAGCCCCCCAGGAAGAAGCCTTCTTCATGACCGGCAACGCTCAGACCACGACCGTCGACCACCAGGGTCGCGCCCGCCGCCACGCCGTCTTCGACATAGCCGCTGACCTTGTCGCGCGCCTGACCGGTGACCAGCGGCCCCATGTCCAGACCGCAAGAAGTGCCGGCACCGATTTTCAGCGCCTTGATCTGTGGAACCAGTTTGGCCACCAGTGCGTCAGCCACCTGATCGCCCACACACACGGCTACCGAAATCGCCATGCAGCGTTCGCCGCAGGAACCGTAAGCCGCGCCCATCAGCGCGCTGACTGCGTTGTCCAGATCCGCATCCGGCATCAGCACCGCGTGGTTCTTCGCGCCGCCCAAGGCCTGCACGCGTTTGCCGCGTTTGGTGCCTTCGGCATAGATGTATTCGGCAATCGGCGTCGAACCCACGAAGCTCAGCGCTTTGACTTCCGGCGCTTCGATCAGCGCGTCCACCGCAGCCTTGTCACCGTGCACCACGCTCAGCACACCTTTCGGCAGACCGGCTTCCAGCAGCAGTTGCGCGATCAGCAGGGTCGAGCTCGGATCACGCTCGGACGGCTTGAGGATGAAGCAGTTGCCGCAAACGATCGCCAGCGGATACATCCACAGCGGCACCATCGCCGGGAAGTTGAACGGGGTGATACCGGCCACCACGCCCAGCGGCTGGAAGTCCGACCAAGCGTCGATGTTCGGGCCGACGTTGCGGCTGTACTCGCCCTTGAGGATTTCCGGCGCTGCGCAGGCGAACTCGACGTTTTCGATACCACGCTTCAGTTCACCGGCAGCGTCTTCCAGGGTCTTGCCGTGTTCTTCGCTGATCAATTGCGCGATGCGCGCTTCGTTCTGCTCCAGCAGTTGCTTGAAACGGAACATCACCTGGGCACGTTTGGCCGGTGGCGTGTTGCGCCAGGCCGGGAACGCAGCCTTGGCGGCGTCGATGGCGTGCTGGATGGTTTCGCGGCTGGCCAGTGGCAGCTTGTGGATAGCCTGACCGGTGGACGGGTTGAACACATCGACCGCGCGACCGTTCTCGGTCACCAGTTCGCCATTGATCAAATGCGGGATAACGCTCATCGGGGAACTCCTGAATTCTTGTGCGCAGACGCCCGGAAGGGCGCCTGCTATTGGCGTATCTATATAGAAGGAAAAATCAGTCGAGCTTGTTCAGCACTTCGCCGACCGCGTCGAACAGACGATCAAGGTCCTGCGGCTTGCTGTTGAAGGTTGGGCCGAACTGCAGGGTGTCGCCACCGAAGCGCACGTAGAACCCGGCTTTCCACAACGCCATGCCGGCTTCGAATGGACGCACGATGGCGTCGCCGTCACGGCCCGCAATCTGGATCGCACCGGCCAGGCCGAAGTTGCGAATGTCGATGACGTTCTTCGCGCCTTTCAGACCATGCAGAGCATTTTCGAAATGCGGTGCGACTTCGGCCACGCTCTGTACCAGGTTTTCCTTTTGCAGCAGGTCGAGTGCCGCGAGACCTGCGGCGCAAGCCACCGGGTGCGCCGAGTAGGTGTAGCCGTGCGGGAATTCCACGGCGTATTCCGGGGTCGGCTGGTTCATGAAGGTCTGGTAGATCTCGGAGCTGGCAATCACCGCGCCCATCGGGATCGCGCCGTTGGTGACTTGCTTGGCGATGCACATCAGGTCCGGGGTCACGCCGAACGTGGTGGCGCCGAACATGGTGCCGGTACGGCCGAACCCGGTAATCACTTCGTCGAATACCAGCAGGATGTTGTGCTGGTCGCAGATTTCACGCAGACGCTTGAGGTAGCCCTGTGGCGGAACCAGCACACCAGCGGAGCCGGCCATCGGCTCAACGAACACCGCTGCGATGTTCGAAGCATCGTGCAGCTCGATCAGTTTCAGCAGCTCATCGGCCAGGGCGATACCACCCTGCTCCGGCATGCCACGGGAGAACGCATTGCTCGCCAGCAGAGTGTGCGGCAGGTGATCGACGTCCATCATCGCCTGACCGAACAGCTTGCGGTTGCCGTTGACGCCACCGAGGCTGGTGCCGGCGATGTTCACGCCGTGGTAGCCACGGGCGCGGCCGATCATTTTGGTCTTGGTCGACTGGCCTTTCAGGCGCCAGTAGGCACGGACCATTTTCACCGCGGTATCGGCGCACTCGGAACCGGAGTCAGTGAAGAACACGTGATTCAGGTTGCCCGGCGTCAGGTCGGTGATTTTCTCCGCCAACTGGAACGACAGCGGGTGGCCGTACTGGAAGCCCGGCGAGTAATCGAGGGTGCCCAACTGCTTGGCCACCGCTTCCTGGATTTCCTTGCGGGTATGCCCGGCGCCGCAGGTCCACAGACCGGACAGCGAGTCGTATACCTTGCGGCCCTTGTCGTCGATCAGCCAGCTGCCTTCGGCACCAACGATCAGGCGCGGGTCGCGCTGGAAGTTGCGGTTGGCGGTGTACGGCATCCAGTGCGCGTCCAGCTTCAGTTGGCTGGCCAGTGGCGACGGCGCGTTTTCAGGCATGTTCATCGGGCAAAACCTCGCAGGGCAATAAGCTTCAGAGAGATAGAAAGCGTTGTTGCAGGTAAATTGCCACGGGGATAAAGTCGGTGAAATTCAACTCTTCTAACCTTCAGTTAGAACTCTGCTAAACAATGAGAACACCAGCATGAGCAGCCGCCGCCCCGATCCACTGGCCCAGGTCAGTGACTTTGACATTCGCCTGCTGCGGATTTTTCGCAGCGTGGTGGAGTGCGGCGGCTTCTCGGCGGCGGAAACCGTGCTCGGCATCGGTCGCTCGGCGATCAGCCAGCAGATGAGTGATCTGGAACAACGTCTCGGCCTGCGTCTGTGCCAACGCGGGCGCGCCGGTTTCTCCCTGACCGAAGAGGGTCGGGAGGTTTACCAGTCGGCGCTGCAGCTGTTGAGTGCACTGGAGAGTTTTCGCACTGAGGTCAACGGCCTGCACCAGCACTTGCGCGGCGAGCTGATCATCGGCCTGACCGACAACCTCGTCACCCTGCCCCACATGCGCATCACCCACGCGCTCGCGCAATTGAAGGAGCGCGGGCCGGACGTGCAGATCCAGATCCGCATGATCGCCCCCAACGAAGTCGAACAAGGCGTACTCGACGGACGCCTGCATGTCGGCGTGGTGCCGCAGGCCAGCGCGTTGTCGGGACTGGAATACCAACCGCTGTACAGCGAACGTTCGCTTCTCTACTGCGCAGTTGGTCATCCTTTGTTTTACGTCGACGATAAACAGCTGGATGACGAGCGCTTGAACAGTCAGGACGCCATCGCCCCGACCTTCCGTTTGCCGGCAGAGATCCAGGCGCACTATCAGGCCCTCAATTGCACCGCCAGCGCTTCCGACCGCGAAGGCATGGCGTTCCTGATTCTGACCGGGCGTTACATCGGCTACCTGCCGGATCACTACGCCAGTCTCTGGGTTCAACAAGGTCGCTTGCGCGCACTCAAGGCCAGCACCCGTTTCTATGATTTGAGCCTGGCTTCGGTCACCCGCAAGGGCCGCCGCCCTCATCTGGTACTGGAAAGCTTTCTCGAAAGCCTCGCAGCCACCCGCTGACGACCGGGGTTTTATTCGCCCGGGGCTTGTCCCGCGCCGGTGGTTGCGCTATCAACGCAACTGGTTGCACCCCACAGACCAACCCGGAAGTGCCTATGACCTTTGAAGTCCCCGCTCACGGCGGCAAACCTGCCAGCCGCATTCGTCAGAAGAACGAAGAGACCATCATCAAAGCCGCCGAAGACGAGTTCGCCCGTCACGGGTACAAAGGCACGAGCATGAACACCATCGCCACCAAGGCCGGACTGCCCAAGGCGAATCTGCATTACTACTTCACCAACAAACTGGGACTGTACGTGGCGGTGCTGAGCAACATCCTTCAATTGTGGGACAGCACCTTCAACACCCTGACGGCCGAGGACGATCCGGCCGAAGCGCTGACCCGCTACATCCGAGCGAAAATGGAATTCTCCCGTCGCCAGCCGCAAGCATCGCGGATCTTTGCGATGGAAGTGATCAGCGGCGGCGAATGCCTGACCGAATATTTCAACCAGGATTACCGCGCCTGGTTCCAGGGCCGCGCCGGGGTGTTCCAGGCCTGGATCGACGCGGGCAAGATGGACCCGGTCGACCCGGTGCACTTGATCTTCCTGTTGTGGGGCAGCACCCAGCATTACGCCGACTTCGCCACCCAGATCTGCCGCGTGACCGGTCGCAGCAAGTTGACCAAACAGGACATGGAAGACGCCGGCAACAATCTGATCCGCATCATCCTCAAAGGCTGCGGCCTCACTTCTTCTATATAAGTCGTTTTATGCCATTCACCCTCAGCGGCTTTTGCGAATTCCGCGAAGAGATTCGCAAAAGCCGTTTCATCACCTTCGCCGCGCCGATCGGCAGCCCCGCTGAGGCGCAAGCCTTCATCGAGCAGCACAGCGACTTGAACGCTTCGCACAATTGCTGGGCGTGGAAGCTAGGCGATCAATACCGCAGCAACGACGACGGCGAACCCGGCGGCACCGCCGGACGGCCGATTCTCGCGGCCATCGAAGCGCAGGACTGCGATCAGGTCGCGGTGCTGGTGATCCGTTGGTACGGCGGCATTCAACTGGGCACCGGCGGTCTGGCCCGGGCCTATGGCGGCGGCGCCAACAAATGCCTGCAGGCAGCGCCGAAGATCGAGTTGATCAGTCGCGTGCCCGTGCGTTGCGCCTGCGCCTTTGGCGAACTGGCGCTGGTGAAACTGCGGGTCGCGGATCTGGGCGGATTGGTGGTCGAGGAAAACTTCACCGCCAATGGTGTCGAGCTGCAACTGGCCGTGGGTGAAGCGCACATCGAGCAGTTGCAGAATCAGTTGGCCGATCTGAGCCGTGGGCGAATCCTGCTGCAGCGTTGAAGCCCCGCCATTTTTTAGGGCACAAGCCGATTTGCTTATACCCGAGACTTGCCCACATCCGCTGTGCACCCGGCTGTGGATAACCTGAGCACAGGAGGCTGTAACCCTTCTGTCACGTGGCTTTGCGGGATTTGCTCACTTTTCGTCCAATCGCCCATCACAACGAACAATTTCACGTAAAAACAATCGCTTAGCGTTGTTTATCGCTTTTAGAAGAAAGCCCGGCAGTGCTTATGCCCGCGATTTTGTCTTGCGCACAAATACTGTGGAGCAACCTGTGGATAAGCCGTTCATGGCTGGCGCAGTCGCAGGTTCTGCATGGCTTTGGCGAGGTTGTTCGTTTTTTGATCAGCCCGGTGCGGGCAAAACTGGAGCCTGATCAAAGGCTTTGCCCTCAAGTGGTGCCGCGCAAGACGTCGAATTCATTTCACAGGCTCTACGCCACAGGCTGGCAAACAGCAGTCGCCTGCGTTCCTGACTCAATGGCCAGGAAATTGCTTTATCCACAGGCACAACTCCAAGCGACCCGAGCCTGTCATGCCAAACCCCACGTCCACACCGCGCCTGCAACTGCGCCACATCAGCAAACGTTATCCCGGTTGCCTCGCCAATGACGCCATCGACCTGAGCATCGCCCCCGGTGAAATCCACGCGCTGCTCGGTGAAAACGGTGCAGGCAAAAGCACGTTGATGAAGATCATCTACGGCGTCACCCAGGCCGATTCGGGCGAGATGCTGTGGCAGGGTCAACCGGTGAGCATGCGCAATCCGGCCCAGGCGCGGCAGTTGGGCATCGGCATGGTGTTCCAGCACTTCTCGCTGTTCGAGACTTTGAGCGTGGCGCAAAACATTGCATTGGCGATGGGTGCAGCGGCCGGTTCGCCGAAACAGCTTGAGGCGAAAATCCGTGAAGTGTCGCGCCGATATGGCATGGCGCTGGAACCCCAGCGACTTGTCCACAGCCTGTCGATCGGCGAGCGGCAACGAGTCGAGATCGTTCGTTGCCTGATGCAGGACATTCGCCTGCTGATTCTCGATGAGCCGACCTCGGTGCTCACGCCGCAGGAAGCCGACGAGTTGTTCATCACCCTGCGCCGGCTCGCGGCCGAGGGCTGCAGCATTCTGTTCATCAGCCACAAACTCGGCGAGGTGCGCGCCTTGTGCCACAGCGCCACGGTATTGCGTGGTGGCCGAGTGGCCGGGCATTGCGTACCGGCCGACTGCACTGATCGGCAACTGGCGCAATTGATGGTGGGAGAAGCCGCGACATTGATCGGCGAGTTCACGAAGGTCACCGGTGGCGTGGCGTTCTTGCAGGTCAGTGGATTGAACTGGCACAACCCGGATCCGTTCGGCTGCTCCCTGAGCGACATCGATCTGCAGGTGCGCAGCGGTGAAATCGTCGGCATCGCCGGCGTGGCGGGCAACGGTCAGGACGAGTTACTCGCCTTGCTCAGCGGCGAACAAACGTTGCCCCGCGAATCAGCGGCAACCATCCGTTTCCGAGAACACCCCGTCGCCGATCGGCGCCCGGATGCGCGACGCAAACTCGGCCTGGCGTTCGTCCCCGCCGAACGCCTCGGGCATGGCGCGGTGCCGGACATGAGCCTGGCGGACAACGCCCTGCTCACCGCTTTTCAACAAGGCCTGGTCAGCCACGGCTTGATAGAGCGCGGCAAGGTCGAAACCCTCGCCCGAACGATCATCCAGCGCTTCGGCGTGAAAACCCCGGACACCCAGACCGCCGCCCGCAGCCTGTCCGGCGGCAACCTGCAGAAATTCATCCTCGGCCGGGAAATCCTCCAGCAACCGAAACTGCTGATCGCCGCGCACCCGACCTGGGGCGTGGATGTCGGCGCGGCGGCCACCATCCACCGCGCGCTGATTGCCCTGCGCGATGCCGGGGCGGCGATTCTGGTGATCTCCGAAGACCTCGACGAACTGTTCCAGATCAGCGACCGCCTCGGCGCGCTGTGCGGCGGGCGCCTGTCAGCGTTGCAGGACACGGCGCTGACCCGCCTCAGCGACGTCGGCGGCTGGATGGCCGGCCAGTTCGACACCCCTCAATCACAACCGGCCACGGTTTAACGGAGTTTTCCCATGTTGCTTTCCCTCGAACCCCGTGGCCGGCAGTCGCGCCTGATGCTGTGGTGCTCGCCGGTGCTGGCGGCGGCGCTGACGCTGGTCTGCGGATCTTTGCTGTTCGTCGCCCTTGGCCATGATCCGCTGAAGACTTTGCACACCTTGTTGATCGCCCCGATCAGTGACCTGTACGGCGTCTCCGAGCTGCTGGTCAAAACCCTGCCGATTCTGTTGTGTGCGTTGGGCCTCGCAGTGGCCTATCAGGCGCGGATCTGGAACATCGGCGCCGAAGGCCAATTGCTGCTCGGCGCCCTCGCCGGCAGTGCGCTGGCGGTGAACATCATCGATGTGCAAAGCCGTTGGGCGCTGGTGCTGATCCTGCTGACTGGCACGTTCGCCGGCGCCGCGTGGGCCGGGCTCACCGCCTGGTTGCGCACGCGCTTCAACGCCAACGAAATCCTCACCAGCATCATGCTCAATTACATCGCGCTGAACCTGTTGCTGTTCTGCGTACACGGGCCGCTGAAGGATCCGGCCGGATTCAACTTTCCCGAGTCGGCGATGTTCAGCGACGCCAGCCGCCTGCCGCTGTTGATGGAAGACGGGCGGGCACATATCGGCGTGTATTTCGCCTTGCTCGCGCTGGTCGCGGTGTGGGTGTTGCTGCAGAAAAGCTTTGTCGGTTTCCAGATCAAGGTGCTAGGGCTGGACAAGCGTGCGGCAGGGTTTGTCGGGTTTCGCGAAAAGCGGCTGATCTGGCTCGCCCTGCTGATCAGTGGTGGATTGGCCGGGCTCGCCGGTGTCTGCGAAGTCACCGGGCCGATCGGCCAACTGGTGCCGCAGGTCTCGCCGGGCTACGGCTATGCGGCGATCACCGTGGCGTTCCTCGGGCGGCTCAATCCGATCGGCATTCTGTTTTCCAGCCTGTTGATGGCATTGCTGTACATCGGTGGCGAGAGCGCACAGATGACGCTGAACCTGCCGCAGGCGATCACCCAGTTGTTCCAGGGAATGATGCTGTTTTTCCTGCTGGCCTGTGACGTGCTGATCCTCTATCGGCCACGTCTTAATCTGCGCTGGGTGCGGCGCACTTCTACCACCGCCGTAACCGCCGGAGCGCTGTGATGGATATCGATCTGCTGAGCAATATTTTCTATGCCATGGTGCGCTGCGGTACGCCACTGCTGTTGGTGGCGCTGGGTGAATTGATCTGCGAGAAGAGCGGCGTACTCAACCTTGGCCAGGAAGGCATGATGCTGTTTGGCGCGGTGATTGGTTTCATCGTCGCGTTCAACAGCGGCAACCTTTGGTTGGGCGTTGTGTTGGCGATGCTCGCCGGGATGCTGTTGTCGTCGCTGTTTGCGCTGGTGGCGCTGGTGTTCAACGCCAATCAGGTGGCAACCGGGCTGGCGCTGACGATTTTTGGCGTGGGCCTGTCGACCTTTGTCGGAGCGGCGTGGGTTGGTAAACCGCTGGCGGGATTCGAGCCGCTGGCGATTCCCTACCTGAGCGAAATCCCGCTGATCGGTCGGATGCTGTTTGCCCAGGATCTGCTGGTGTACCTGTCGTTCGCGCTGTTCGCGCTGGTGGCGTGGGTGATCGTGAAAAGCCGTGTCGGGCTGATCATTCAAGCGGTCGGCGAGAACCCGGATGCGGCCAGTGCCATGGGTTTGCCGGTGCTGACCGTGCGCACACTGGCGGTATTGTTCGGCGGGGCGATGGCCGGACTGGCCGGCGCTTATCTGTCGCTGGCGTACACGCCGATGTGGGCCGAGAACATGACCGCCGGACGCGGCTGGATCGCCCTGGCGCTGGTGGTGTTCGCCAGTTGGCGGGTGTGGCGACTATTGCTCGGGGCGTATCTGTTCGGACTCGCCAGCATCCTGCACCTGGTGGCGCAGGGGTTGGGGCTGGCGATTCCTTCGAGTCTGCTGGCGATGTTGCCGTACGTCGCGACGATTCTGGTGCTGGTGTTGTTGTCGCGGGATGCGCTGCGTACGCGGTTGTATGCGCCGGTGTCACTGGGGCAGCCGTGGCAGGCCGGGCGCTAAGCCGTTACGGCTCGCGACAGCGGCCGAACCGGCAACGCCTGAGCAATGCCCCACGCCACTTCGAGAACCAGGAAACCCACCACCAACGAGCTGGCGCCGTGGGCCACGGCATACGTCATCCACCCGGCGAAGAGAAATCGCGTCACCGCGTCATAGCGCCCATAAACCGGCTGCGGATCACGAATCCGCAGCACCGCCCACATGCACACCACCGAACCGAACAAATTGGCTATCAACAGATGTGCAGGTTCGAACGGCGGCAGCTCGCCGGGCAGCTCCAGCGCCTGACTGAGCGCCGTCAGCAACCCATGCAACACAGCAAAACTCCACGGCGTGACAAACGCCGCCGTCACGATCAAGTCATACCAGGCGCTGCCGCGCACCACCTGCCGATACTGCGTTGAAGTCCACATCATCCTTGCTCCGAAAATTCAGGGAGCAACTACGGTAAAGCCTGGAGTATGCTCCAGGGTCAAACACTTTCGAGACCTGCAAGATGCGCATCGGTGAGTTGGCCCAGGCCTGCGATGTCAGCCGTGACACGCTGCGTTTTTACGAGGAGCGCGGATTGATCGCGGCGCAACGCAGCGCCAACGGTTATCGCGACTATCCGCCGGAGATGGTGCAATTGGTGCTCTATATCAAAACGGCGCAACGTCTGGGCTTTACCCTTGGCGAGATTGGCAACAGCGTTGGCGCGTTGTGGCACTCGCCAAACCCCGACACCACCGTCACGCAACTGCTGCAAGACAAACTCAAGCTGGTCGAAACCCGCATGGCCGAGCTCGGTGAGTTGCGCCAGGAATTGCAACATCGGCTCGGTCAACGTTGTCCATTGAACCCATGATCTTTCAACCTTCTAGGAAAGCCAATCATGTCCGCACTGAATCCTGCCAAGCACGCACTGATCATCGGCGCCTCCCGGGGCCTGGGCCTGGGTCTGGTGAAAACCCTGCTGGCCGACGGCTGGCAAGTCACCGCCACGGTTCGCAACCCTTCCAACGCCGAGGCTCTCAAAGCACTGGGTAACGTACAGATCGAAAAACTCGACATGGACGACCAGCAAGCGGTAATCGCCCTGAGCCAGAAGCTCAAGGGCGAGACCTTTGACCTGCTGTTCGTCAACGCCGGAGTCAAAGGCCCTGACGTGCAAACTCCGGGCGGCGCGACGCTGGCGGAAGTCGGTCAGTTGTTCTTCACCAACGCGGTGGCACCGATCAATCTGGCCCAGCGCTTTGTCGGGCAGATCCGCGACGGCAGCGGCGTGCTGGCGTTCATGAGTTCGGTGCTCGGCAGTGTGACCATGCCCGACGCGCCGGAACTGGCGCTGTACAAGGCCAGCAAGGCGGCGCTGAACTCGATGACCAACAGCTTCGTCACGCAGTTGGGCGAGCAGAAACTCACTGTGCTGTCGCTGCATCCGGGCTGGGTGAAAACCGACATGGGCGGCGAAGGTGCCGACATCGACGTGGAGACCAGCACCCGTGGCCTGGTGGATCAGGTGGACGCGTTTGCCGGCAAGGGCGGCCACCACTTCGTGAACTACAAGGGTGAAACCATTCCCTGGTAATCACTGAACCCTGTGGGCGCTCGCTCCCACAGGGTTATCCCGGTGTCTGGTCGGGTCGGGCTTGCCCGTCGCAACATTTTGTTCGAAACTCCGCACCTCGTCCTTCGCGGCGACCCTGGATCAGCAGACAGGGCAACACTGAGCTGGCAACCCTGAACCCCACTTTCAGAGGAGCCGGCCACAATGCCTGCGACCCGTACCTGGTTAAAAAATCCCCTCGCCATTTTCACGGCCAACGGTCTCGATGCCCGTGGCGGTCTGGTGCTGCAAGACGGTGTGATCACCGAAGTGCTCGGCGCCGGCCAGCAACCTTCCGCCCCATGCAATGAAGTGTTCGACGCCCGTGAACACGTGATCCTGCCGGGCCTGATCAACACCCATCATCACTTCTATCAGACCCTGACCCGCGCCTGGGCGCCGGTGGTCAATCAGCCGTTGTTCCCGTGGCTGAAAACCCTCTACCCGGTGTGGGCGCGCCTGACGCCTGAAAAACTCGCCCTCGCCACCAAAGTCGCGCTGGCCGAGTTGCTGTTGTCGGGTTGCACCACCGCCGCCGACCACCATTACCTGTTCCCGGATGGTCTGGAAAACGCCATCGACGTGCAAGTCGAAACCGTGCGCGAACTGGGCATGCGCGCGATGCTCACCCGCGGTTCGATGAGCCTCGGCGAGAAGGACGGCGGCCTGCCTCCGCAGCAGACCGTGCAAGAAGGTCAGGTGATCCTCGACGACAGCCAGCGGCTGATTCACGAGTACCACGAACGTGGCGACGGCGCGCAAATCCAGATCGCTCTGGCGCCGTGTTCGCCGTTCTCGGTGACCCCGGAAATCATGTCCGCCAGCGCCGAACTGGCGAACAAGCTTGATGTGCGTCTGCACACCCACCTCGCCGAAACCCTCGACGAAGAAGACTTCTGCCTGCAACGCTTCGGCCTGCGCACCGTGGATTATCTGGACAGCGTCGGCTGGCTCGGCCCGCGCACCTGGCTGGCCCACGGCATCCATTTCAACCCCGACGAGATTGCCCGCCTCGGCGCGGCCGGCACCGGTATCTGCCATTGCCCGAGCTCGAACATGCGTCTGGCGTCCGGCATCTGCCCGAGTATCGATCTGACCGATGCCGGCGCGTTGTTCGGTATCGGTGTGGATGGCTCGGCGTCCAACGATGCCTCGAACATGATCCTCGAAGCGCGTCAGGCCCTGTACATCCAGCGCCTGCGTTATGGCGCCGAGAAGATCACCCCGGAACGCGTGCTGGGCTGGGCGACCAAGGGTTCGGCGAGCCTGCTGGGTCGCACCGATATCGGCGAACTGGCGGTCGGCAAGCAGGCGGATCTGGCGTTGTTCAAGCTCGATGAGTTGCGCTTCTCCGGCAGCCATGACCCGATCTCGGCGTTGCTGTTGTGCGGCGCGGATCGCGCAGATCGGGTGATGGTCGGCGGCAAGTGGCGCGTGGTTGACGGGCAGGTTGAAGGGCTGGATCTCAAAGGCCTGATTGCCGATCACAGCCAGGCGGCTCGGCAGTTGATTGCCGGCACCTGATCTCCCCCCTCTGATCGTTCCCACGCTCCGCGTGGGAATGCATACCGGGACGCTCTGCGTTCCAGCGTTGGACGCGGAGCGTCCCTTGCGGCATTCCCACGCAGAGCGTGGGAACGATCAATCACAACCCCAGCAGCGACAACATGATGAACGTCGCAAACAGCACAAAGTGGGTCATGCCCTCAATGGCATTGGTCTCGCCGTCATTGAGGTTGATCGCGCTGACGATCAGCGTGATAAAGATCATCACCGTCTGCACCGGCGTCATCGCCATCTGAAACGGCTGCCCCGTGTAGAGCGCCATCGCTTCCATCACCGGCACCGTCAAAATTACCGTCGATAACGAAGCGCCCATCGCAATGTTGACCACCGACTGCATGCGGTTGGCCAACGCCGCGCGCAACGCGGTCAGAATCTCCGGCGCCGCCGAAATCGCCGCCACCAGAATCGCCGTGATCACCGGTGGTGCGCCCGTCCCTTCCAGCCCCAGATCAAGGGTCTTGGACATCACCTCGGCCAGTGCGCCGATTACCACCACACCGAACACCAGAATGCCGATCGACAGCGCCAGGCTGACCGGTTTCGGCTCCTGCTCCACGGGCTCTTTCTTGCGGCGTTTGTCCGGGTAGCTGTAGCTGAAAAAGTAACTATGCGGCCCGACCTGCATGCGCAGAAACAACGCATAAAGCACCACCATCGCGCCGATGGTGAACGCCGAATAGATTTTCCAGTTGGCCTCGGGGATGAACTCCGGCACCACCATCGACACGCCCATGGCGGTGAGGATCATCACGCTGTAGCTGCGGGCCGAGTCATCGTTGTAGGACTGCTCGCCATGCTTGATCCCGCCCATCAGCGCGGCGAGGCCGAGGATGCCGTTGATGTCGAGCATCACCGCCGAATAGATCGTGTCGCGCACCAATGTCGGTGAGGCTTCGTTGCTCATCATGATCGCCAGGATCACCACTTCCACCAGCACGGCGGCGAGGGTCAGGATCATCGTGCCGTACGGGTCGCCGACTTTTTCCGCGAGCAATTCGGCCTGATGGGCGACACGCATCGAGGCGGCCACGATGAAGGCGATCAGTACCAGCCCGGCCGTCAGCGCGACGATCTGGCCGCTGTGCAGCAGCCAGTGCTCTATCGGATATGCAACACAGGTGGCAATGACGGCCAACAGCAGAAAGCTTTCTTGCTTGAGGATGGTGAACATGACGGGCCTTTTTGCCGAAGAGTGCGAATGAGCTACTGACTGCGGGGCGGCGCTAACGTTTCGTTACACCTTAGCGCACCAGTGGATGGCGTCCTTGTACGGACATGCACTTTTTTCGGCCCGGCCGGCCTCATCGCGAGCAGGCTCGCTCCCACTGATCAACGTGTTGCCACATGGGAGCGAGCTTGCTCGCGAAGGCCCCGCCGCGATTTCGACTCGATTTGTTGTCCGCTTGGTCAGTCTTTTGCATTGCCCTCCCCACACACAACAAAAGGGAGTTCGCGTTCATGCAAAAACGTCCACTGCAAACACTGCTGTGCATCGCCATGGGCCTTGGCCTCAGCCTGAGCGCCAGTGCCGCCGATCCATTGAAAGTCGGTTTCGTCTACATCGGCCCCATCGGCGACCACGGCTGGACGTATCAGCATGAACAGGGGCGCAAGGCGCTGGCGGAAAAACTCGGCACGCAGATCACCACCAACTACGTGGAAAACGTCGCCGAAGGCGCCGATGCCGAGCGGGTGATCCGCAACATGGCCAAGGACAATTACGACCTGATCTTCACCACCTCTTTCGGCTACATGAACCCGACGGTGAAAGTCGCCAAGCAGTTTCCCAGGGTGACCTTCGAACACGCCACCGGCTACAAGCAGGACAAGAACCTCGGCACCTATCTCGCGCGTACCTACGAGGGACGCTACGTCGGTGGTTTCCTCGCGGCGAAGATGACCAAGACCAAAAAGATCGGCTACGTCGCCTCGTTTCCGATCCCCGAAGTGATCCGCGACATCAACGCCATCCAGCTGGCCCTGAACAAGTACAACCCCGGCACCGAGATCAAAGTGGTGTGGGTCAACTCGTGGTTCGATCCGGGCAAAGAGGCCGATGCCGCCAACGCGCTGATCGATCAGGGCGTGGACGTGGTGTTCCAGCACACCGACAGCCCGGCGCCGATCCAGGCCGCCGAGCGACGCGGTGTGTATGCCGTGGGCTACGCTTCGGACATGGCGCACTTCGGGCCGAAAGCGGTGCTGACTTCGATCGTCAACGACTGGGCGCCGCACTACATTCAGGCGACCCAGAGCGTGATCGACCACAACTGGAAATCCCAGGACTACTGGGGCGGGTTGAAGGAAGGCACGGTCGAACTGCCGATCAGCGATCTGGTGCCGGCACCGGTGAAGGCCGAAGCCGAGCAGATCATCGCCGACATCAAGAGCGGTGCGCTGCAACCGTTCACCGGGCCGATCAAGGATCAGACCGGCGTCGAGAAAATCCCGGCGAGGGTCAGCGCTACCAACGCCGAACTGGCGTCGATGAATTACTACGTCGAAGGCATGAAGGCCGAGATGCCGAAGTAAATTCCAACATCTACCCTGTGATCGTTCCCACGCTCCGCGTGGGAATGCAGCCCGGGAC
The DNA here is from genome assembly GCF_022496685.1 of Pseudomonas sp. B707. Taxonomy (NCBI): domain Bacteria; kingdom Pseudomonadati; phylum Pseudomonadota; class Gammaproteobacteria; order Pseudomonadales; family Pseudomonadaceae; genus Pseudomonas; species Pseudomonas sp. B707. The sequence continues at coordinate 15,500 of NZ_WTVE01000036.1, forward strand.
GCTCCGCGTCCCTGCCGAAAGCGGACGCGGAGCGTCCATTGAGGCATTCCCACGCGGACGGTTCGACGCCTCGACGTGGGAACGATCATTAAAGAGCATTCGAAATGAACCAACTTCCGATCATCGACATCTCGCCGCTCTACTCCGACGACCAGAACGCCTGGCCCGCCGTCGCCGAACAGATCGACCACGCCTGCCGCGAATGGGGCTTTTTCTACATCAAGGGCCACCCGATTTCTGCGCAGCGCATCGAATCCCTGCTCGCTCACGCCCGGCGCTTCTTTGCATTGCCGACCGCGGAAAAGCTCAAGATCGACATCACCCGGACCGTCCATCATCGCGGCTACGGCGCCATCGCTACCGAACAACTCGACCCGGACAAACCCAGCGACCTCAAGGAAACCTTCGACATGGGCTTGCACCTGCCGGCCGATCATCCCGAGGTGCTGGCGGAAAAACCCTTGCGTGGCCCCAACCGTCATCCGGCCATTCCCGGTTGGGAAACGCTGATGGAGCAGCATTACCTCGACATGCAGGCACTCGCGCAAACCCTGTTGCGGGCCATGACGTTAGCGCTGGGCATCGAGCGCGACTTCTTCGACACACGCTTCAACGAGCCGGTCAGCGTGCTGCGGATGATCCACTACCCGCCGCGCCACACCGCCAGTTCCGCCGAACAGCAAGGTGCCGGCGCGCACACCGATTACGGCTGCATCACGTTGTTGTATCAGGATGCCGCCGGCGGCTTGCAGGTGAAAAACGTCAAAGGCCAGTGGATCGACGCACCGCCCATCGACGGCACGTTCGTGGTGAACCTTGGCGACATGATGGCGCGCTGGAGCAACGACCGTTATCGCTCGACTCCGCACCGGGTGATCAGCCCGCTCGGCGTGGATCGCTACTCGATGCCGTTCTTCGCCGAACCGCACCCGGACACGCGTATCGAGTGCCTGCCCGGTTGCCAGGACGCACACCATCCGGCGAAATATCCGACCACCACCTGCGCCGAATTCCTGCTGTCGCGCTTCGCCGATACCTACGCCTATCGCCGGGAGCAAGAAGCGGTGTGATGGATCGGTTGGTCAGGTTTTGCCAATTGTTTCGGCGGGCATCTGTAGAATGCCGTCATTGCACCTGATGAGAAAAGAATATGTACGACTGGCTCAACGCCCTGCCCAAGGCCGAACTGCACCTGCACCTCGAAGGCTCGCTGGAGCCCGAACTGCTGTTCGCCCTGGCCGAACGCAACAATATCGCCCTGCCGTGGAGCGATGTCGAAACCCTGCGCAAGGCTTACGCCTTCAACAATCTGCAGGAATTCCTCGACCTGTATTACCAGGGCGCCGATGTGCTGCGCACCTCCCAGGATTTCTACGACCTGACCTGGGCCTACCTGCTGCGCTGCAAAGAGCAGAACGTGATCCACACCGAACCGTTCTTCGATCCGCAGACCCACACCGACCGTGGCATCCCATTCGAAGTGGTGCTCAACGGCATCGCCGCCGCGCTGAAGGATGGCGAGCAGCAACTGGGCATCACCAGCGGCTTGATCCTGAGTTTCCTGCGCCACCTGAGCGAAGACGAAGCGCAGAAAACCCTCGACCAGGCGCTGCCGTTCCGTGATGCATTTGTCGCCGTAGGTCTGGACAGTTCCGAAATGGGTCACCCGCCGAGCAAGTTCCAGCGCGTGTTCGATCGTGCCCGTCACGAAGGTTTCCTGACCGTCGCCCACGCTGGCGAAGAAGGTCCGCCGGAGTACATTTGGGAAGCCATCGACCTGCTGAAAATCCAGCGTATCGACCATGGCGTGCGCGCCATCGAAGACGAGCGCCTGATGCAGCGGATCATCGACGAGCAGATCCCGCTGACCGTATGCCCGCTGTCGAACACCAAGCTCTGCGTGTTCGATCACATGTCGCAGCACAACATCCTCGACATGCTCGAGCGTGGCGTGAAGGTCACGGTGAACTCCGATGACCCGGCGTACTTCGGCGGTTACGTGACCGAGAACTTCCACGCGCTGCACACTCACCTGGGCATGACCCAGGATCAGGCCAAGCGCCTGGCGCAGAACAGCCTGGATGCGCGGTTGGTAAAACCGTAACAGTACAAAGCCGTTCGAACACGCCCGTGTTCGAACGGCTTTTCAGGTCTCAGCGCACAACTGCTTCAGTCAGCTCTTCCAACGTCTTGCCCCGGGTCTCCATCCCGAACAGCCACACCACTCCCGCCGCAATCGCAAAGCACAGCGCCCCCAGCGCAAACACCCCGCCCTGCCCGGTAATCGGAAACACCAGCCCGGTGACCAACGGCCCGAGCAACGACCCCACGCGCCCGATGGCCGAGGCGAACCCCGAGCCCGTCGCCCGCGCCGAGGTCGGATACAGTTCCGGCGTGTAGGTGTAGAGCACCGCCCACATGCCGAACAGGAAAAACTGCATCAACAGCCCCGTGCCGATCAGCAGCGCCACGTTGCCGCCAAACACCGCGCTTTGTCCGTACAGAAACGCCATCACTCCGCCGCCGAGCAACGTGACGATGCACACCGGCTTGCGTCCCCAACGTTCCACCAGCCAGGCCGCCATCAGGAAGCCGGGAATCCCGCCGAGGGAAATCAGCACCGTGTAATACACCGACTGAGTCACGGCAAAACCCGACTGTTGCAACAACGCACTGAGCCAGGACGTCAGACCGTAAAAGCCGAGTAACGCAAAGAACCACAGGCTCCAGATCATCGTCGTGCGCTGGCGATACAGCGGTGACCAGATCTGTTTGAGTGCCGAAAGGAAATGGCCCGGCGGGGACACGCTGCGTGGCAGACGAACCGGCTCCGGCAATGCAGCACCACCGAGTGAGGCCTGTACCCGCGCCTCGATCCCGCGCAACACTTTGTCCGCCGCGTCATGCTTGCCGGCCTGTTCCAGCCAGCGCGGCGACTCGGGAATGAAAAAGCGGATCGCCAGCACGAACACTGCCGGCACCGCCAGCACCAGAAAGATGTCGCGCCAGCCAATCAACGGCAGCAGGAAATACGACAGCACGCCCGCCGCGACGAAACCCAGCGGCCAGAAACCGTCCATCAAGGCGATGTAACGACCCCGACGCTGGGCAGGAATCAACTCCGACAACATCGACTGGGCAATCGGAAACTCCATACCCATGCCGATTCCCAGCAGGATGCGAAACAGCGTCAGGCTCTCGACCGTCTGCGCCGTGGAGCACAGGTAACTGGCCAGTCCCCACAAGACGATGCTCCACTGGAACACCGGTTTGCGACCGAACCGATCAGCCAGTAATCCGGACAGCGACGCCCCCAGCACCATGCCGAAAAAACTCGAACTGGCCAGCAGGCCAGCCTGCGCACTGCTCAGGCCGAACTCGGCTTTGATCGAGCCGAGCAGGAAGGTCATCATCGCCAGATCCATGGAGTCGAAAAAAAACGCCAGGGCAATGATGATGAAGATGATCCGGTGATAACCGCTGACTGGCAGGCGCTCCAGTCGATCTGCCGCGCTGAAGTTTCCCGTGTCCATGCCACCTCCTCAATCCGAAAAGTCCCCGGATCGAGTGTGCGCGATAGCGGTTGCGCGCCTGTGCCAGATGCGACGTGTTCGCAGCCGTTGACGACGTTCAGTAGCAAGCCAGTGGAAGAAAGCGCTCTACAACGCCATTTCCAGCTCGGTTTCACAGGCGAAACGATGAATTTCCCGCTGGCCCGCCGCCGTCAGTTGCAGGGCTCTGGAATCGTTGGGCAGCACCAGCCAGCCCGACTGCATGAACAGCTGCAGCAACGCCGCGCCCAGCGAGCCCCCCATGTGCGGGCGACGCTCGCTCCAGTCCGGACAGGCGCACGCCACCTGAGCGTTGCGGTGGGCCAGCGCCTGGATGTACACCCCGCGCCCGGCCAGTTGTGTCGAGCCTTTGTGCGTGACCACCACTCTATGTTCAAGCTGCTCGATCCAGCCGGCGTCGAGCAGGCGCTGGTACAGGTCGGCGGCCAGCGTTCCACCCAGATGGTCGTCGCAAAACCGCGCGCGAAGCAGTGACGAAGGCGCCGCCTGGGGTCTGACGACCGGCGAGGCACGCTTGAATACGTCGGGGATTTCTCGTGGAGCGCTGGCCAACGTGGCGCTGGCCAGCGCTTCGATGGCCGCGCCGATTTCGGGAGCCGCCAGGCGGAAGAAGCGTTTGCGACCGCGCGCCTCGACCTTCAACAGACCGCCAGCGGACAAGCGCCCCAGATGCGCACTGGCCGATGACGGCGATAGCCCCGCCAGCAACGCCAGCTCCTCGGTCTGCCGCGCCGAGCCATCCATGAGCGCCCACATCATTGCGCTGCGTTTGGGATCGGCCAGCAACGTGGCGATCTGGCTGATGCAAGGTGCATGTTCCATCTATTCACTCCCTGTTGAATCGTATCGTCTACAGCTCATAGACATCTTGACCAGTAATCAGTCGTCGGCCAAGGCGCGCAAAATACCTTGAGCCCAAGCGAGGCAGCGCGCCGCAGCAAGGAAACCGCAGCACTGTCGCGACCCTCGTCCCTACCCGGCCGGTTGCGGTCTGATCGTTCTCGCATCGGCCTTTTGGTGCGGGCATCAGGCGGCCGCTAGTATAAGCGGGTTGCTCGCGCCGTCCTGCGCCGGAGCGGCCGTGGTTGGTGATTGTTCCTGAGAGAAATTTCGCTATTTACCTGCGACTAATGGTCAGACTTCTGGAAAACGGGAAAACGGCTACTCAATTCGGCGCAACGGCTGGCGAGCATCTCCCTCAGAAGGTTCACCGGCTTACTCAATTGTGCGCGATGGGCGCACAGCAGATTCAGCGGAGCGCGTTCGCAGAGCAGCTCCGGCAACAGCACTTTCAGCCGTCCCGCCAGCACATCACCGGCCACATCGAGCCACGACTTGTAAGCGATGCCGGCTCCCGCCACAGCCCAAAGGCGCACCACATCGGCGTCGTCACTGAAGCGGTCGCCACTGACGGTCAGGCCGACCTCGCGCTTGCCGTCGTGGAAACTCCAATGGTCGTGCACCCGGCCTCCGAGCATATAAAGCAGGCAGTTGTGCTGTGCGAGCTGTTCCAGATGCAGCGGTTCGCCGTGCCGGGCCAGGTAGGCCGGTGATGCACACAGCACCCGTCGGTTGTGCGGGGCAATCGGCAACGCCACCAGACTGGAATCCTCCGGCTCGCCGTAGCGCAAGGCGATGTCCACCGGCTGGCGAAACAGGTCGGCGATGCGGTCACCCAGCAGCAGGCGCACCGTCAGTTTCGGGTGTTCGCGCTGAAAATCATCGAGCCACGGCAACAGCAAGTTGCGCCCGAAATCCGAGGGCGCCGACAGCTGCAGAATTCCGCTGACCTGATCCTGCCCGCTGGCCAGCAGGCGGCGACCCTCATCAAGGTTGCTCAGCGCCGCCCGGGCGTATTCGAGAAACCCTTCACCTTCAGCCGTCAGCCGCAAACTGCGAGTGGAGCGTGCCAACAGCCGTGCGCCCAGTTGTTGCTCGATCCGCTTGAGCGCGGCACTGGCCACGGCGGCGGACATGTCCATTACCCGCGCCGCCGCCGACAGGCTGCCCAGATCCGCCGCCCGGACAAACAACTGCAAGTCATCGAAACGCAGCATCGTCAGCCCCGATTATCAAAAAAATATTGAAAGAGACTGCTCTTTTAGCCGGTTTTATCTCCGGCAGAAATAGCCAATCATGCCATCCATCGAATTCATCCCGTCCCGGAGTCGAACATGTCCCAGCCTTTCACCGCCATCGCCACCCTGATTGCCCGACCTGGCCAGCAGAACGCCCTCGAACAGCACCTGCGTGCCCTGATCGAACCGACCCGCGCCGAAGCCGGTTGCGGTCAATACGAACTGCACCAGGATCTGGCCAACCCGCTGGCCTTCTACATGATCGAGCAGTGGGCCAGCGACGAAGCCCTGCAAGCCCATGATGCCAGCGCCCATATCCAGCATTTCCGCAGCAAGGCCGAGGCGTTCCTCGAACACTTCGAACTCAAGCGCCTGCGCGTCATCGCCTGAAACCTTCCTTTATTCACTTTCGGAGTTCGCCATGAAAGCCATCGTCTATTACGCCTCGCTCCCGATCAGCGACGAAAAATCCCTGCAAGACATCGAACTGCCAGAGCCGGTAGCCGGCCCGCGCGACCTGCTGGTGGAAGTCAAAGCGATTTCGGTCAACCCGGTGGACACCAAGGTTCGCCAGAACGTCGCGCCGGAAGGCGGCGCAGCCAAGGTGCTGGGCTGGGACGTGGCCGGTGTGGTCAAGTCGGTCGGCAGTGAAGTGACATTGTTCAAGGCCGGCGACAAGGTGTTCTACGCCGGCTCCATCGCCCGGGCCGGTGGCAACAGCGAACTGCACGTGGTGGATGAGCGGATCGTCGGCCATATGCCAAAAACCCTCGGTTTCGCCGAAGCCGCTGCTCTGCCGCTGACCGCGATTACCGCTTGGGAATTGCTGTTCGAACGCCTGCAGATTCGCGAAGGCAATACCGATGAAGGCCAGAGCCTGCTGGTCGTCGGTGCGGCGGGCGGCGTCGGTTCGATCCTCACCCAACTCGCCAGCCAGTTGACCGGGCTCAAAGTGATCGGCACCGCCTCCCGCCCGGAGACCCGCAACTGGGTGACCGAGCTGGGTGCTGACCTGGTGATTGATCACAGCCAACCGTTGAGCGAAGAACTGAAACGCGCCGGTGTCACCCACGTGACCCACGTTGCCAGCCTGACCCAGACCGACCAGCACCTGGACCAACTGGTCGAAGCCCTGGCGCCGCAAGGCAAACTGGCGCTGATCGACGATCCGAAGGCGCTGGACGTGACCAAGCTCAAGCGCAAGAGCCTGTCGCTGCACTGGGAGTTCATGTACACCCGCTCGCTGTTCGAAACGCCGGACATGATCGAGCAGCACAAACTGCTCAACCGGGTGGCCGGGCTGATCGACAGCGGGACGTTGAAAACCACGGTCGGCGAGCACTTCGGCACGATCAACGCGAGCAACCTGCGCCGCGCCCATGAACTGCTGGAAAGTGGCAAGGCCAAGGGGAAAATTGTTTTAGAAGGTTTCTAAAACTCGCAAGACCGCAGCCTTCTCCAGCCTCCGATGTGGCTGGCTCGGGGGCTGCGGTGTTTTTTTGCCGTCAGTCAGATGCTTGACCTTTGTCACAATTGCGATCGTATTCAGGACTACAATCGAGTCCTCTGCGATGCAATCTTTTACGTACGGGAGGTCAGCAATGAAGATCCTGATAAAAGAAGTGGCAAAGTCCCAGTGGCAAGTTCGTCTCGACCAACACGCCGTGACCTTCCGCAGTGAGGCCGAAGCTCGAGCCTTCACCCGCACCCTCGAAGCGCGTATCTGCGCGCCCCACCAGATTCCCGACCTCGGCCAGCAACGCGCTGTCGGCTGAGTTCTTCCGTTCAGACTTCGGTCTGTGCCTTTGCCAGCGCCCGGGCATTCTGCATGCGCCGGGTGAGCGTCGCTGTGCACACCACCAGCAAACCACACAAGCTGATGACGATGGCCATCGGCACGGCGGTGCCATCGTGCAGGATCCCCACCAGCGCCGAAGCCCCGGCGGCGACGCTGAACTGCATGCTGCCGAGCAACGCTGAAGCACTGCCGGCGCGACCACCCTGCCCGTTCATCGCACACGCCGCCGCATTGGGGCTGATGCAGCCCAGGCTGGCCACGCAGATGAACAATGGAATCAGCAATGGCCACAGCGCCTCGGTGTGCAAAGAGCTGACCGCAAGAAGCGTCAGCCCGGCACCGAAGTAAACCCAGACCGCTCGCGATAGCAGAAACGCTGGGCCACGCTTGGCCAACAGTCGCGCATTGACCTGCGCCACCAGAATGAACCCGGCCGCATTGGTGCCGAACAGCCAGCCGAAATGCTCGGCCGGTACGCCATACAACTTGATGAAAATGAACGGCGAGCCGGCGATGTAGGCAAACATCCCGGCGATGGCGATGCCGCCGGTCAGGGCATGGCCCATGTAGACCGGGTCCGCCAGTAGCCGACCGTACTGACGCAGCGCGCCGGACAACGGCTGACGCGGAACATGCGCCGGCAGGCTTTCCGGCAGGCCGAGGGCCACCGCCAATCCAGCGAGGGCACTGAACACCGTCAGCACCAGGAAGATCGACTGCCACCCCGTCGTGTTGACCAGCAGACCGCCGAGCATCGGCGCCAGAATCGGGGCCAGCCCCATCACCAGCATCAACTGCGAGAAGACTTTCGCCGAACCCACCGCGTCGCACTTGTCGCTGACCACCGCCCGGGCAATCACCATCCCCGCACAACCACCCAGCGCCTGCACGAGCCGCGCGCCGATCAGCCATTCCAGATTAGGCGCATAGGCGCAGGCCACTGACGCCAGCGTGAACAGCGTGAGACCGATCAGCAACGGAATCCGCCGGCCGAAGCGATCCGCCAACGGCCCGTAAGCCAGTTGACCGATGGACAGGCCGAAGAAGTAAGCCGACAGCGTCAGCTGGACGTGTTTCTCGTCGGTGCCGAACGCCAGCGCCATGGTGGGAAACGCGGGTAGATAGAAGTCGATCGCCAACGGACCGAAAGCGGTCAGGGCACCGAGAATCAGAAGGGTACGGAAGTTCATCAGGCGTCCAGGTCGGGCGGGGAGTTGAGTTGAGTTCAGCCCGACAGTCTAGCCGCGCGAGGACGCCTTGAACATTCCGGTAGCTCGCTAACTATTAAAAAGATCAGGCGAGTTTGATGGCGTAGCCTTCTTCGCTGATCGCCTCGATCACCTGCTCGGCACTCAGCGCACTTTCGACGCCGACTTCCTTCGCCGCCAGATCGACCCGCACGCTGGCGGCCGGATCCTTGCTCTGCACCGCCTGGGTGACGGCTTTGACACAGTGACCGCAGGACATGCCTTCAACAGTGAACACTTGCATGGAATGACTCCTTTGAGTGAGGTTGCCGGCAGTTTCGGGCTTGCCACGATGGCAAGGTCAAGTTCTGCAAAAAACTGCCGGGCTGGCAATCGTCGCCGCGCTCGGCCAAGCTGCATGCATCAATGACATGAATTCAGGAGATTCAGCCATGCGCTGGTCAGCTTTCAGCCTGTTTGGCTTTCTCAGCCTCTTTGCCGCAATCCCTTCGGTGCATGCCGCCGGGGAAGATTACGGGGTGCTGATCATTTCCCGCGAGCGCCTGGAAGTCGCGACCTCGTGCGAAATCGGCGTGTACATCCAGGATCAACTGTCGGCGCGCCTGTTCCAGGAGCAAAGCACGTCGTTCAACCTGCCGCCGGGCAATGTCTCGCTGCGCCTGAAACTGCTGCCGGGACAAATGCCGGGCTGCAACCCGGGCATGCTCGCGCCGGGTTCGCAGGAGATCAGACTGCATGCCGGCGACATCCTGAAATTCCGCATCGCGATGAACCAGGAAGGCATGTACCTCAAGCCGACCGGCCTCGGTTACTAAGGCCTGCCGCTCGTTCCCACGCTCTGCGTGGGAATGCCTCTTGTGACGCTCTGCGTCACGCTTTGGGACGCAGAGCGTCCCCGGCTGCATTCCCACGCGGAGCGTGGGAACGATCAGGCGAACAAGCGAGCAGCCGGTAGCGGAAACTGGCGCTTGACCTTGCCAGCATGGCAAGGTTGATCCTGTAGGCATCCACTACAGGGAGTACGACCGATGTCCGATTCCATCACGTTCGATCTGCCCATCAGCGGCATGACCTGCGCCAGTTGCGCCGGTCGTGTCGAGCGGGCGTTGAGCAAAGTCAGCGGCGCCACCGCCGTCAGCGTCAACCTCGCCACCGAACAGGCCCGGGTGCAGGCCCCCGGCGACAGCCTGCCGGCGCTGATGGAGGCGGTCGAACGCGCCGGTTACAGCGTGCCGCAGCAAACCGTGGAATTGAACATCGACGGCATGACCTGCGCGTCCTGCGTCGGTCGTATCGAACGTGCCCTGAATAAAGTGCCGGGGGTGAAAAGCGTCAGCGTCAACCTCGCCAATGAACGCGCCCACCTCGAATTGCTCGGCGCGGTCGACCCGCAAACCCTGATCGCCGCCGTGAGCAAGGCCGGTTATTCCGCCAGCCTCTTCGAACTCGAACATCCACAATCCGACAATCGCCAGCAACGCCTGAACCACGAGCGCTGGGCGCTGATCTGCGCCATCGCCCTCGCCTTGCCGCTGGTGTTGCCGATGCTGCTGCAACCGTTCGGCATTCACTGGATGCTCCCGGCCTGGGCGCAGTTCGCCCTCGCCACTCCGGTGCAATTCATCTTCGGTGCGCGTTTTTATGTGGCGGCGTGGAAAGCCGTACGCGCCGGCGCCGGCAACATGGACTTGCTGGTCGCGCTGGGCACCAGCGCCGGTTATGGCCTGAGTCTCTATGAATGGGCGACTGCTGACGGACGCATGCCGCACCTGTATTTCGAAGCCTCGGCGGTGGTCATCGCTCTGGTGCTGCTCGGCAAATACCTGGAAAGCCGCGCCAAACGCCAGACCGCCAGCGCCATCCGCGCACTGGAAGCGTTGCGCCCGGAGCGGGCGATTCAAGTCATCGATGGCCGCGAACAGGACGTCGCCATCAGCGCCCTGCGCCTCGGTGACCTCGTATTGGTCAAACCCGGTGAACGCTTCCCGGTGGACGGCGAAGTGCTGGAAGGCCAGAGCCACGCTGACGAAGCGTTGATCAGTGGCGAAAGCCTGCCGGTACCCAAACAACCGGGCGACAAGGTTACCGGCGGGGCAATCAATGGCGAAGGTCGCTTGCTGGTGAGCACCACGGCGCTCGGCGCGGAAAGCGTGCTGGCGCGGATCATCCGCCTGGTGGAGGACGCCCAGGCCGCGAAAGCACCGATCCAGAAACTGGTGGATAAAGTCAGTCAGGTGTTCGTGCCGACCGTGTTGCTGCTGGCCCTGGCCACGCTGATCGGCTGGTGGCTGTACGGCGCGCCGCTGGAAACCGCGTTGATCAATGCCGTCGCAGTGCTGGTGATCGCCTGCCCCTGCGCCCTCGGCCTGGCGACACCGACCGCGATCATGGCTGGCACCGGCGTGGCCGCGCGGCACGGGATTCTGATCAAGGATGCCGAAGCACTGGAACGTGCCCATGAAGTCAGCGCCGTGGTGTTCGACAAGACCGGCACCCTGACCTCCGGCACGCCGCGCATTGCGCATTTCAGTGCGATCGACGGTGACGAAAACGCCCTGCTGACAGCGGCCGGCGCGCTGCAACGCGGCAGCGAGCATCCGCTGGCCAAAGCGGTGCTGGATGCCTGTGCCGAACGTAGCCTGAACGTACCGGATGTCAGCGACAGCCAGTCCCTGACCGGGCGCGGCATCGCCGGCAGCCTCGACGGCCGGCGCCTGGCGCTGGGCAACCGGCGCTTGCTGGAAGAAAGCGGTCTGAACGCCGGAAACCTGAGCGAATCTGCCAAGGCCTGGGAAACCGAGGGTCGCACGCTGTCGTGGCTGATCGAGCAAAGTCCGACGCCCCGCGTACTCGGCCTGTTCGCCTTCGGCGACACCCTCAAGCCCGGCGCGCTGCACGCGGTGCAACAACTGGCCGCCCAGCACATCCACAGCCACCTGCTGACCGGCGACAACCGCGGCAGCGCCCGGGTGGTCGCCGATGCGCTGGGCATCGAAAACGTCCACGCCGAAGTGCTGCCGGCGGAGAAAGCCGCCACTGTCGCCGAGCTGAAGAAAACCGGGGTCGTGGCCATGGTCGGCGACGGCATCAACGACGCACCGGCGCTGGCCGCCGCAGACATCGGCATCGCCATGGGCGGCGGCACCGACGTGGCCATGCACGCCGCCGGCATCACCCTGATGCGCGGCGATCCTCGGCTGGTGCCGGCGGCGCTGGAGATCAGCCGCAAGACCTACGCGAAGATCCGCCAGAACCTGTTCTGGGCCTTCGTCTATAACCTGATCGGCATTCCGCTGGCGGCGTTCGGCTTCCTCAATCCGGTGCTGGCCGGCGCGGCGATGGCCCTGTCGAGCGTCAGCGTGGTGAGCAATGCGCTACTGTTGAAAACCTGGAAACCCGAGGATCTGGAGGACAACCGATGAACATCGGCCAAGCGGCCCGCCACAGTGGCCTGAGCGCAAAGATGATCCGTTACTACGAGTCGATCGGTCTGCTCAAGGCTGCCCATCGCACCGACAGCGGATATCGCGTCTACGGCGACGATGACCTGCACACGCTGGCGTTCATCAAGCGCTCGCGGGACCTGGGCTTTTCGCTGGAGGAAGTCGGCAAGCTGCTGACGCTCTGGCAGGATCGCCAACGCGCCAGCGCCGATGTGAAGGCCCTGGCCCGCCAGCACATCGACGAGCTGAATCAGAAGATCCGCGAACTCGGCGAACTGCGCGACACCCTGCAGGATCTGGTCGAACACTGCCACGGCGACCATCGCCCGGACTGCCCGATCCTCAAGGAACTGGCGTCGGGCTGCTGCGCGCAACCCGCCCGCGCCTGAGCAGCAGGACTTTCATCGACAGCACTGTGGCGAGGGGAATGCCGTGGAACAACAGCACCACGGCACCCGGCGCCCACCACTCATAGAACGGTGCGGCGATCAGCATGCCGACGCCGAACCCGGTCATCTGCAACAGCGTCAGGAAGCTGAAGATCGGCAGGCGCAGGGGCTCCGGTTCCCGTTGCAGCCGTGACATCAGGCCGACTTCCGAGAAACCGTCACCCAGTCCGGCCGGCAGCGAAAACAGCAACAGACCAACGACGCTGTGCTGCTGGAACATCAGGATGAAGCCGCAGGACATCAGCAACACGCCGCCGAAATAGCGGCGCTCCAGATGGATGTTTTCCGAGCCGTTGAGGCGACTGGCGATCCGCGCGCCAAGCAGCTTGCCGGCGGCCCAGACCGCGAGCATCAGGCCCAGCGTGGTGCTGGCTGAGTCCGGCGTGAGCAGTCTGGAAATGATCGGGAAACCGACGTTGTGAGCAGCGCTGCCAAGGGTGTCAGCCATGGTCACCGCCAGCATCGCGGCCACCACCGGAGCGCTGCGCAGGCCTTGCAGCAAAGCCGACCATTCACCCTGTTTAGCGCTGGATTCGACCACCGGCTCCGGTGCGCTGAACCGCAGCGGCGCAATCAACACTGCTGCCAACAGATAGGTCAGCGCATTCAGCGCAAACACCGTTTCAAAACCAAATCCCGCGACCAGCAGCCCGGACACCAGACTGCCGCCGACCATCGCCATGGACGAGGCGGACGTGATCCAGGCATTGGTCTTGAGCAACTGCGCCGGCTCGATCAAGCGCGGCAACTGGCTGTTGAGGCCGATGGCGAACATCGAATTACCAAAGCCCAGACCGAACGCGATCAGCGGCAGCAACAACGCCTGCTGACTGACCGGCACGATGAGCAACAGCCCAAGCACAGCGGCGCGCAGCAGGTCGAAGGCAATCAACGGCACGCGACCGCTGCATCGACGATAAAACGCGGTGCCGATCAGGCTGGCGAAAATCCCGCCGCCCACGCGACTGGCGAGAAAGATCCCCACGCTCATCGCGCTGTTGCTCAGCAGGTAGACATAAGTGGCCAGCGCAACCATGTTGAGGAACGCGCCGAAATCGGAGATCAGCCGCGCCGTGATGATCAGCCGGGCATTGCGGGAAGTGCTGATCACAATCAATCCTTGAATGTGTAAAACCCGGCCGAAGCCGGGTTTTGTTTTTCAGATGCTCACTGCATCCACGGTGGCGGAGGCGGTTCGTCGGACTTGCCCTTGGGCTCGTCGTCCGCCGCACGGATGGCTTGCTTGCGCTCCTCATCCAGACGCGCCGCTTCGATCTCGCGCAGCACCCCGCCGACATCGGCCAGGTCCTCGGGATCGTCGAACTCGCCGGTCAGCACGCTGGCCGGGTGCAACGTACCCGCTTCGTACAGCGCCCACATTTCCTTGGCGTATTTGGTCTTCTTCAACTCCGGGGCAAAGCGACCGAAGTACGAAGCCATGTTGCCGACGTCACGCTCGAGCATGCTGAACGCGTGGTTGTTGCCGGCGGCGTCCACCGCTTGCGGCAGGTCGATGATGACCGGGCCGGTCGGCGTCAGCAGCACGTTGAACTCCGAGAGGTCACCGTGCACCAGACCGGTACACAACATCAGCACGATCTGCGAAATCAGGAACGCGTGATACTCGCGGGCCTGATCCGGCTCCAGCACCACATCGTTCAGACGCGGCGCGGCATCGCCGTATTCATCGGCCACCAGCTCCATCAGCAGCACGCCTTCGAGGAAGTCGTACGGCTTGGGCACACGCACACCGGCGTTGGCCAGGCGGAACAGCGCCGCGACTTCGGCGTTCTGCCAGGCGTCTTCGGCTTCCTTGCGCCCGAACTTGGAACCCTTGGCCATCGCCCGGGCCTGTCGGCTGTTGCGAACCTTGCGGCCTTCCTGATACTCGGCCGCCTGGCGGAAACTGCGTTTGTTCGCCTCCTTGTAGACCTTTGCGCAACGTAACTGATTGCCGCAGCGCACCACATAAACAGCTGCTTCTTTGCCACTCATGAGTGGACGCAGCACTTCGTCGACCAGACCGTCCTCGATCAGGGGTTCAATGCGTTTTGGAGTCTTCATCAGCTTTTATTGTGGGTCCTTTATTACCAAACACGCGAATGTCATTCGTTATACGGCAATCCTCGCATCACGGGGAGGGGTTGCCGACCTGTGAACCTGTGGATGCACACACCGTGCCGGATAAACCGGGCCGATCCGCCTCTTTATCGACCGCTGCGAATCATAGCCGAGGCTGCCGAAGTTGTTGGCGACAGGACTTGAGGGCATTTGCGACAGAATCTGACATCCCGCCGCATGCAGCTCGTAAGAATTTTCCATTCCAGCCTCAATTTCCCCCTCCGGCAGCCGAATTCCTCAGAGACAGAGGAATTTGTCCGACAATCGTTCCAAAAAAAACTTCGATGTCGCACTCAAGGAAACGGGTGGAAAACAACGTTTTTCGGCTGCCAATAACCGCGAGTCATCTGCACTGCGTGGGCCTACAAGAAAATCTGGAGCGCGGATGAACATCAAACAGAAGTTGACCTGGGCGTTTGCAATCATCGCCTGCTTGCCCGTGGTGCTGGTCGCCACGCTGGTGGTACTGAACCTGCGCAGCGATGCCCGGGACGATTTTGTCGACAGCAGCGGGCGCGAGATCCGTCAGGTCAGCAATGCCATGCAGCTGTTTTTCGACGGCATCAGCCAGAACGTCGATTACCTGGCGGCGCAGCCGCTGGTGAAGAACGCCGACGGCAGCGTTCGCAGCCGCATGAGCGCCAACGCCGCCGATACCTCCGATGGCGAGATCGACAAGCAACTGTTTGCACTGTTCGAGGGGCTGGCCAAATCCCACCCGGCCTACTCCTACGTGTCCTATGGATTGAACAGCGGCGGCTATGCCTTCTGGCCGGGCGATCCGAAGATGGCCAACTACGACCCGCGCACCCGCCCCTGGTACAAGACGGCCATGGCCAACCCGGGCAAGACCCTGCGCACCGAGGCCTATTACTGGGCCGGCGACGACGCGGTTCTGGTCAGCACCGTGCGCGCGGTCGCCAACCAGTTGGGCGCCCAGGGTGGCGTGGTCAACATTGACGTGTCGCTCAAGCAACTGACCGAGATCGTCAAACAGATCAAGCTCGGTGAAAGCGGTTACCTGATGCTGATGGAAAACACCGGCACGGTGCTGGTCGATCCTAAGCAACCGGAGCACAACTTCAAGCGACTCGACAGCCTCGGCGACGGCTACGCGCAACTGGCCAAGGCCGGCAAAGGCCTGGTTGACATCGAGCTCAACGGCGAGCGTTACATGGCCAATGTCTGGCCGTCGGAACAACTGGGCTGGACCTTCATCGGCCTGATCAAACAGAACGAAGTGATGAGTTCCGCCACCCAACTGACCTGGCTTATCGCGATCATTGCGGCCGTGCTGGCGGTGTTTTTCGCGGTGGTCGGCGCCAGTTTCGCCAGCCTGATCGTGCGGCCGATCCGCAGCGTGGCCAGCGGTCTGGAAGGCATCGCCCAGGGCGAAGGCGACCTGACCAAGAACCTCGACATCCGTGGCAGCGACGAAACTGCGCAACTGGCCAACTGGTTCAACCAGTTCCTCACCGCGATCCGCAGCCTGATCCAGCACATCGGCGGCGCGGCCGGGAAAATCCTCGCCACTTCGCAGAGTTCGACCCGGGTTTCCGGCGACATGGCTGAAGCCGCCGGGCGCCAGCGCGAAGCGGTAGACATGGTCTCGACCGCGTTCCACGAAATGGTCGCCACCGCCAACGAAGTCGCCCGCTCGTGCAGCCAGGCAGCGGAGTCGGCCGACAGCGGCCAGCGTCAGGCCCGCGAAGGTCAGCAACAGATTGATGCAGCGGTGCACAGTGTCGATCAACTGAGCCAGGAACTGGAGCAGTCCGCGCAGTCGATGCAGCAACTGGAACGCGACAGCAACGACATCCAGTCGATCCTCGGCACCATCCGCTCCATCGCCGAACAGACCAACCTGCTGGCGCTCAACGCGGCCATCGAGGCGGCACGGGCCGGTGAGCAAGGGCGTGGTTTCGCGGTGGTGGCCGATGAGGTTCGCGCACTAGCCAAACGCACGGCGGATTCGACAGCGGAAATCGACGGGTTGCTGGGCAACCTGGCCAAACGCACCAGCGCGGTGACCCAGCAGATGCGTGCCAGTCTTGATGTGTCGCAGCAATCGGTAGCGCGGATTGGCGAGGCGCGGGAGAGCTTTGGGCAGATCCGTGAGTCGGTGGATGTGATTCGTGACATGAACACGCAGATTGCGACGGCGGCGGAAGAGCAGCATCAGGTGGCTGAGGACATCAATCGGCACATCAGCCAGATTCATGGTGATGCGCAGTTGGTGGCGGAGCTGGCGAATTCGGCGCGGCTGGATTCGCAGAGTCTGGCGGGGTTGTCGAATGAGCTGGATGGGTTGGTGCGCAGGTTCCGGACTTGAGATTGGGGGCAACCTTAAAAGCCCCCTCACCCCAGCCCTCCCGAAACGTCGGACCGCCCGGGGGGAGAGGGAGCCGACCGAGTTGTCTTGCGTCATACATCGACCTGAAAAAAAGTGTCGATTATGGATTCACAGCCAATCTCTCACGTCGGTGAACCTCTCCAATATCCCCCAATCAGTCCCCTCTCCCTCCGGGAGAGGGTTAGGGTGAGGGCAAGCTTTTGCTCCTCTAGCGCTCGATGATCGCCGTCACACCCTGCCCCCCCGCCGCACAAATCGAAATCAACCCCCGCCCCTGCCCCGCCGCATCCAGCAACTTCGCCAGGTTCGCCACGATCCGCCCGCCCGTCGCAGCAAACGGATGCCCCGCCGCCAGCGAGCTGCCCTTGACGTTCAAGCGGCTGCGATCAATCGAGCCCAACGGCGCGTCCAGTCCCAACCGGGTCTTGCAGTACTCCGGATCCTCCCAGGCCTTCAACGTGCACAACACTTGCGCGGCAAACGCTTCGTGGATTTCGTAGTAGTCGAAGTCCTGCAAGGTCAGGCCATTGCGCGCCAGCAACCGTGGCACCGCGTACACCGGAGCCATCAAAAGCCCTTCGGCGCCGTTGACGAAATCCACCGCCGCCGCTTCACCGTCCCGCAGGTACGCAAGGATCGGCAGACCACGTTCCTTGGCCCACTCCTCACTGCCCAGCAACACCACCGAAGCGCCATCGGTCAGCGGTGTGGAGTTGCCGGCGGTCAGGGTGCCCTTGGCGCTTTTTTCGAAGGCCGGTTTCAGGGTCGCGAGTTTTTCCAGGGTCAGGTCGGGGCGCAGGTTGTTGTCGCGGGTCAGGCCGAGGAACGGGGTCATCAGGTCGTTGTGCCAGCCTTCGCTGTAGGACGCCGCCAGTTTGTAGTGGCTTTCGAAGGCCAGTTGATCCTGTTCCTCGCGGGGGATGTTCCAGGTCTGCGCCATCAATTCGCAGTGCTCGCCCATCGACAGACCGGTGCGCGGTTCGCCGTTGCGCGGGAATTCGGGGATCAGGTGTTTCGGGCGCAATTGCAGGAAGGTCTTGAGCTTGTCGCCGGTGGTCTTGGCGCGGTTGGCTTGCAGAAGGATTTTGCGCAGGCCTTCGCTGACGCTGATCGGCGCGTCCGACGTGGTATCGACGCCGCCGGCAATGCCGCAATCGATCTGGCCGAGGGCGATCTTGTTTGCCACCAGCAGCGCCGCTTCCAGGCCGGTGCCGCAGGCCTGCTGAATGTCGTAGGCCGGAGTGGCCGGTGACAGGCGCGAGCCGAGCACGCATTCGCGAGTCAGGTTCATATCCCGTGACAATTTCAGCACCGCCCCCGCGACCACTTCGCCGATGCGCTGGCCGTGCAGGTTGTAGCGTTCGATCAGGCCTTCGAGGGCGGCGGTGAGCATCACCTGATTGCTCGCGGTGGCATACGGCCCGTTGGAACGGGCGAACGGAATGCGGTTGCCACCAATGATCGCGACGCGGCGCAGCTGACTCATGAAATGCTCCTTGTGAAATATCCGGTCTGAAAATCGAGCGCTGAAAACCCGGTCGGGCCACAAAAGCGCCGAGGGCAAACTACTCTGCTGTTCTAGCGTAGGCCTTATTGCGTGGATCGAACGATTGATTGCCCTTCGCAGTCCACACTTTGAACCCCATCTTCTGGAGAGCGTTCCATGTCTGACCGCTATATCGACTTCGCCAACTCGTCCATCGGCCACCGTCTGGTCGGGGCCCTTGGCCTGCCGTCGCCGGTGCGGCTGGAACGCTGGCAGGCCGGGCGCCTGCGGCCGGTGGAAGGTGCGCTGCTGATCGGCGGCGGGCCGCTGGCCGAGCGGGTCAGCACCTTCGCCAATCGCCTGACCGACGCGATCTACCGCTACGGCGAGCAGCCGGCGACCGCCACCCAATGGATTCCCGGCCACGGCCCGAAACTCAAGGCCGTGGTGTTCGACGCCAGCGATTTGCAGCACACCGATCAGCTCAAGCAACTGCGCGAATTTTTCCAGCCGCTGATGAAGAACCTCGACAGCAGCGCACATCTGGTGATCCTCGGTCGCGCCCCGGAAACCCTGCGCGAACCGTTCGCCGCCAGTGCGCAGCGCGCGCTCGAAGGCTTCTCCCGCTCGCTGGCCAAGGAGCTGCGCAGCGGCGGCACGCTGCAACTGATCTACGTCGGCGAAGGTGCCGAGGATCAGCTCGAAGGGCCGCTGCGGTTTTTCCTCTCGCCGAAAAGCGCTTTCGTCTCCGGACAGGTGATTCGTCTGACGGCCTGCGCCACTCAGGTCACCGACTGGACGCGCCCATTGGCCGGACGCAAGGCGCTGGTCACCGGCGCGGCGCGCGGCATCGGTGCCTCCATCGCTGAAACCCTGGCCCGTGACGGCGCCGAGGTGATCCTGCTCGACGTGCCGCCCGCGAAAACCGATCTCGAAGCCCTGGCCGCTCGTCTCGGCGGGCGCGCCATCACCCTCGATATCTGCTCCGAAGACGCCGCTGCGCAACTGATTGAACAGTTGCCGGACGGCCTCGACATTCTGGTGCATAACGCCGGCATCACCCGCGACAAGACCCTGGCCAACATGACGCCCGAGTTCTGGGACGCGGTGCTGGCGGTCAACCTCAACGCGCCGCAAGTGCTGACCAAGGCCCTGCTCGACAGCGGCACCTTGCGCGATAACGCCCGGGTGATTCTGCTGGCCTCGATCAGCGGCATCGCCGGCAATCGCGGGCAGACCAATTACGCGGCGAGCAAGGCCGGGCTGATCGGACTGGCCCAGGCCTGGGCGCCGACGTTGCTGGAACGCGGCATCAGCATCAACGCCGTGGCGCCGGGGTTCATCGAAACCCAGATGACCGCGCACATCCCGTTCGGCCTGCGTGAAGCCGGGCGCCGCATGAGTTCGCTGGGCCAGGGCGGCCTGCCGCAGGACGTCGCCGAAGCCGTGGCCTGGCTGGCCCAACCGGGCACTGGCGCGTTCACCGGGCAAGCCTTGCGAGTGTGCGGCCAAAGCGTGCTGGGGGCCTGAACATGACCATCGAATGGCAAACGCTGCACCACGAGCCGAGCCTGCCGGGGCTGTATGCCCGGGCGGCGACCCGACGCAAGATCACCGGCACCACCCTGCCCGACAGCGGCTTGCGCTGCGCCGTCGAGGTGGATGGCAAACGTCTGGCGGCGTATCGCAAGGTCTGCGGTTTCGCCGATGACGGCCTGCTGCCGCCGACCTATCCGCATATCCTGGCGTTCGCCCTGCAGATGCAATTGCTGACGGCCAAGGAGTTTCCGTTCCCGCTGCTGGGGTTGATTCATCTGAGCAACCGCATCCGCGTATTGCGGCCGATGGGCGGGATCAGTCGCGCGCAAGTCAGCGTCCAGGTGCATAACCTGCAACCTCATCCGAAGGGCGCGACCTTCGATCTGCTGACCACTCTCGACGATCAACTCGGGCCGTTGTGGGAAGCCGAAAGCCGGATGCTCTGTCGTGGCGTGAAGCTCGAAGGCGAACCGGTCGAGCAGACCTGGGAGCCGACGCTGCCCCTCGCGCAAGTGGCGCAATGGAAGGCGCCAGTGGACATCGGCCGGCAGTACGCGAAAGTCTCCGGCGACTACAACCCGATTCACTTGAGTGCGCCCAGCGCCAAACTGTTCGGGTTCCCAACCGCCATCGCTCACGGTTTGTGGAACAAGGCCCGCACGCTGGCGGCGCTGGCGGATCACCTGCCCAAGGCCAACCTTGAGGTCACCGTGCACTTTCGCAAACCGGTGCGCCTGCCGAGCGAGGTGAGCCTGTTCGCCAGCGCGGCCGGTTCCAGTGGTGAGTTGCGCCTGATCGGTGCCGGCGATCTGGAGCACATGGTAGGCAACTGGCAGCCGGTGGCCTGACATCGAGGCCGGGAAAACCTGATCAATTGTGTATATATCACTTAAGTTTTCCCGCGCCGCGAACAGCTTCTTCGCCGACACCCAGCCTTGATTTTCAAGGCTTTTTTTTGCGCGCCTATATCCTCGGTATTAGTCGTTAGGCGGCACTCGCAGCCACCTGCATAAAGGCGTTAATACCAACTTGAGAATGGCGTGGATCCAGCCTTGCGATTGATATGAACACAACGGACGAAGGCATTGCCGGCAACAGAACCGGCGAGCCGTCGAAGTCAACGAACGTTGTGACAGGTGCAAGGAATAACCCTCATGAAAACCCACATGAAAGCCCAGGCGTGGTGCAAATCGGCAACAGCACTGGCCCTTATTCTCTCCCTCGGTCTGGCCGGTTGCAGCAGTGGCGGCGGCGGTCATCACAGCAGCTCCGGCAGCTCTTCCCCCGACAGTTCGACTGCGGGTACTGGCGGCACGGGCGGTACCGGAGGCACCGGTGACACGGCGGGCACTGGTGGCACCGGCGGAACGGGCGGCACGACGACCCCGACGGATCCAACCAATCCGACCAATCCCACCGACCCGACGGACCCGACCAACCCCACCAATCCGGGCACTCCGACGCCTCTGGTTACCACCACACTGGTGCAGGACGTCGGCAATACCGTCAGCGGAGTGGGTGATGGTGTCGGCCAGGTCGGTGATTCCCTGAGCGGCGTGCCGGTCGTTGGCGGCGTGGTGCAAAGCGCAGCGAAAACCGCCGGCAACGTGGTGACCACACTGGGCGACGGTGTAGCCAACGGCATCGGCAAACTGGCGACCACCGACAACGGCCTGGGCGTCACCGCTTCGGCTGTCGGCGGCGTGGTCCAGGATGTGGGCAACGGCGTGTCCGACCTGAGCGGCAAACTGGCGACTGCCACCGGCAGCGTTCCAGTGGTCGGCGGTGTGGTGACCAAAGTCGCTCCACTGCTCAACGGAGTCGGTGAAAAAGTCACCATGCTCGGCGACACGCTCAGCACCGCGACCACCACCGGCCCGCTCGGCTCGGTTACCAAAGAAGTGGGCAGCAAACTGGTGCCGGTGATTGCCATGGTCGAAAGCACCACGGACAAACTCGGCAGTGCTACGGGCCTGGGTGCTCCCGTGAACGGCCTGCTGCAGAAAGTCGGCAGCACCGTCGATGGAGTAGGCGACAAAGTCACCGACGCCGGCAACGGCAACGCCCTGACCAACACCGTCGGCGGTGCCTTGAGCAATGTCGGCACCGCTGTCGGCAAGGCCGGTGGATTGGTCGCCAACGGCACCGGTTCGGGAACGGGCGTCGGTGGCGGTCTGGGCAACAATGGCTTGCTGCAAACCGTCGGCGGCGCAGTCGTGAACGTCGGCGCCGGGTTGAGCAGCGGCAATGGCAGCCTCGCCGCACCGGGTGGTGTGCTGGCAGCGGCGGGCAATACCGTCGCCTCGCTGAACACCTTGGTGGGCGGCTCGGGCTCGCCGATTACCAGCCCGACCACTCCCCTGGCAACTCTGGGCAACAACGTCGGTGCAGGGCTTGCACCGGTCACCACCGCCGTCGCCAGTGTGACCCAGAATGTCGGTGCCGCCACCGGGCTCGGCGCTCCACTCGCCGGCCTCACCGGTCAAGCCGGCGGCGCGGTCAGCAATCTGGGCAACACCATCGCCGGCACCAATGCCAACCCTGTCGTCACCGCGGTCGGCAATACAGTCACCACGGTGGGCAACACGGTCACAGCAGTCGGCGGACTGGTCAACGGTGGCACTACCACCGGGACCGGCGGCGGACTGGGTGGCGTCCTCGGCGGCCTCACCGGCGCCCTGGGCGGTCGCAATCGCTGATTTGCACCTGGCCGATTCGACGGCCTTACCTACAGCGCCTACGCTTGGTTGAGGGCGGAAGATTCCCACGAGTCTTCCGCTTTTTTCTTAGGAGAAACCCTGCCCCGTGCTGCGGGTTTGAACATGGAGTGTCCTATGCGCGTCATGGCATCCCTGCTGTTGCTCAGTCTCAGTTCCACCGCCCTCGCCGACACCCTGCCCAGCTTTCTCAACAGCAACGAAACCATCCGCAACCTGCCGGTGCCGAACCTGCCTGCCGACGCCTACCGGCCGAACGCCGCGCCGCTGCAAGTGCCGGAGCCCGGCGCCACGGCCGCCCAACCGTTGCTGATGAGTACGAAGATCAACCTCAGGACCGTGCAGATCGAAGGCGGCACACTCTATCCGCTGAACGAACTGGCCGAAATCTACAAACCCCTGATCGGCCGCGAGAGCAGCCTCGCCGACCTGATCGAAGCCACCCGCACGATCACCCGTCGCTATCAGCAGGACGGTTATCTGCTGTCCTACGCTTTCCTGCCACAACAGACCTTCGACGACGGCGTAGCGCGTGTCGTGCTCGTGGAAGGTTACGTGCGCGACGTGCAGATCGCGGGCGACGTCGGACGGGTCAAAGCCCTGCTCGACCGGTTGGCCGCCAAGCTCCAGGCCGAACGCCCGCTGACACGCAAGACGTTCGAGCGCTACACCACGCTGATGACCCGCATTCCCGGCGTGACGATCCAGGCCCAGGTGCCGCCGCCCGGCACCACCGACGGTGCAACGACGCTGGTGGCCCAGGCCAGTCGCAAGCCGTTCACCAGCACCCTGAGCACCACCGAAGACAACCGCAATGGCACCCAGGCGTTGCTCGGCGTCAGCAGCAATTCACAAACGTCGATGGGCGAACAGTTGAGCCTCAGCGGACTGTTTCCACCGGGGGATGATCACGAGCATTACTACCGGCTGGACTACAACCAGTTCATCAACGACGAAGGCGCGCAATTGAGCCTTTCGGCCTCACGCTATCGCGCGGACCCCGGCACCAATGTGCTATTGAACAACGGACTGGAACTCAAGCCGCACCGTGAAAACGACCGTTATTCGCTCGGTTTCACCCTGCCGCTGATTGCCGCCTCGGATGAACTGCTGACCGCCGGATCGCGCCTGTACGCGGTCAACGACAAGACCCGCTACAACGTGATCGGCTACCCGCTGAGCGTCGAAGAGCGCACCGACATCCGCGCCCTCGCCTTCGAAAGCGACTGGCGCAAGGCCGATGCCCGACAACTGCGGATCCTCAGTGGCGGCGTCTATCAGGGCTTCGACAGCCTGGGTGCACACACCAACAACAGCGCCATCGACCTCGACTTCTTCCGGGTGCGCCTTTCCGGGGTGCAGAGCGACAAGTTCCTCGACAACTGGCAAGGGGTACTGTCGGCCGCGTTGTACTGGAGCCGCGATACCCTGCCCGACAGCGAGCGCGCGGTGTTCGGCGGGCAGAATTTCGGTCGCGGTTATCCCGACGATCAGGCATCCGGCGACAAGGGCTGGGGCGTGGCTTACGAGATCAACTACAGCTTCAACCGCGACGGCAACTGGGTGCGCATCCTGCAACCGTACTTCGTGCTCGACCGCTCGCGCAGCTGGTTCAATGAATTGCCGGTGCAGGCCAACAACCTGTCATCGGCGGCGGTCGGCCTGAGATTCGGCGATGCGAAGTACTACAACATCGCCCTGGAAGCGGCCAAGGCGATGTCGGATGAAGCGCTGGACACCTTCAACCGTCGGCCGCGCTACAGCATCAGTTTCAGCTATCAGCTGTAGCACGACCGACCGCTGAATCAGAAGGCGTAGCGCACTTTTGCCGTGAAACCGTCAGCGTCAAAACCGCTGGCGGTCACGTAGTTGTACGACCCGCCGACACTCCACGCGCCCATCCGGTAGTTGGCGCCCAGACCCAGTTCATAGCTGTCACGCACCGGGGTGGTGCCACGGCTGGTGAACGAATCGCCACCCAGCACGAACGACGACGTGGTGCCGGTCTTGTCGCCAATGACGTCATGCCAGGCCATCAGCTTCGCTTCGGGCTCAAGGCTGCCGGTGCCCACACCGAACGCAGCGGCCAGACGTGCACCGACACCCATTTCGCCCACTTCATAACGCTGACTGCCGACATTCAGCGAAGCCGAACTGCCCTTCTCGCGATAGCTATCCATGCCCACGTTGGCGTAACGCGCCCCGACCTGCGGCTCCAGCACCACATCCGGCATCAGGTGCACGGTGTAACCGGCCAGCGCGCTGACGCCGAACACGTTGCTGTCGTAATCACCCTTGGCGCGGGTACCGGCGATGTAGCGCTTGGACTCGTTGTCGTTCCAGCCATACGTCAGCGACGAATCGACGAACCAGTTGTCGTGGGTCCAGTTGCCGTACAGGGTCAGCGCATGGCCGGTGACCTGGGTCTTGTTGCCGCGATCGGATTTCACATCGGTGTCGAGGTAGCTGTACGCCAGACCGACCGCCAGATCGGCATTCAACTGACCATCGGCACCCACGGCGATGCCATGGCTGTCGGCATCGTAACCACTGACACCACGACGCTCATCCTGGTTGGCATCGCTGCTCAAGGCTTGCAGCCAGACACCTTTGTCTGTCGGCACGCCGGCGTTACGGGCGCGGCTGGAACGCTCATTGATGACACCCGACACCAGCGTCTGACTGTTGGTGGCCGCGTGAATCACCCCACGGCTGACATCCGGGCTGAGGGTTTCCGACAACCGCGCCAGTTGCGCATCGGTGCTGGCGTTGGCGAACGCCTGGAACACGGGATCCTGCTCATCGAGCCGCGACAACAGACTCGACACGCGGCCCACTGCCGTTGCCGCATTGCGACTGCCGCCCGCCACAAGGGTATTTTGCGCCAGCACCTCTTCGGACTTGTTGGTCACCACCGACGTGATGTCATTGCCCACGACCCCGAAACTCTTCACATCCAGCAACGCAGAGGAAGACGTCACGGTGAGGTTATTACCGCCGACGAGACTACCCGAACTGATCAGCGTGTATTTCGTGCCGCCTGGCGTCACCCGGAAATCACTGGAACGCGCCAGCAACCGCAACGTCGCGCCCGGCGCGATATCGGTAGTGCCCGTGACCTTCAACACCGGCAACGCCGGATTGGTGTCATTGCCCAGGTACATTTCCAGCACCGAATCGGACTCTTCCATGTCGAAGTCACCGATGATCGTGGTGTGCGGCTTCACCAGCGTCAGCGTCCCGTCCTCGATGGTCACGTAACCGGACTTGATGGTCGAACCGTCGAAAACCGCATCGCCGTCGATGATCACGCCGGACAGACCGATCAGATCCCCTTTGACCGTACCGCCGAAAAAGTCGAAATAGCTTTCGCCGTCATCGACCTGGATTGCCGCCGTGCCACCCTCGATCGAACCGAACAGTTGATAAATGGTGAAAGGACTCGCACCCACTGCCTGACCGCTGACGTGCACGCCAATGGACTCGCCGGAAATCGTGCCGTAGTTGGACAGGTTCAAGATCGCTGTACTGGCAGAGGTATTGAAGTTCACGCCTTCAAACGTCACCGCCTCAGCGTTCGCCCCGGTGGCGCGAATAGTCCCGAAGTTATTGACGCTCCCCTTGAGCGTGGCACCGTCAAGAAACAACCCCAGCGCGTCCGACCCGCTGGCGCTGATCGTGCCGTTGTTGCCGATGCCATTCAGTTTGGTTTGCACCAGCATCACACCGCTGGAACTCGCCCCGCTGGCCTCGATCAGCCCATCGTTGCTGAGCGAGCCGTTCAGCTCACTGCCCATATCCGAAATCCCGGTGGAGGTGCCCGATCCAGCCAGTCCATTGACCGAGATCGAACCCTTGTTGATCAGGTTCCCGGCTATTTTGCTGGGCGTCACACCGGAAGCCCCCAGCGCAATGCCCACACCAAACTTGGCCCCGTCAATGCGGATACTGTCGTTGTTACGCAACTGGTCTGCCGTCAGCCCCAAAAACTGAGCGCCATAGGTCAGCGTCGAAGGCGCGCCGGGAGCAATCGTCCCGTTGCCACGCAGGTCGATCAGACCATAGTTCTGCAGGTTGCTGTTCAATGGCCCGCCGCTCAGGTCGTAGCTCAAATTGGCGCCGGCAGCGGCAACAACGCCCGCGTGCAGCGAAGTTGCAGCAACAGACAGCGCCAGTAACGAGCGGCACAAGCGATCAGTGTTCAATCGAGATTCCCTTCCAAAACATGAAAAACAGTTTCAGCAGGGGGTATCAAATTCACTCAGGCATCCCTACCGAACCCACCAGGTCGTCCGGTTTGGGCGCGGGGAATGTACACGAGCCATCATTTCGACACCATCAAAATGTCAAAGGGATGGCGTCAATTTCAAGATCGGCGTATTCGAAGTAGAAGCTGCGTGAGCACTCAGGAGACATTGACCTTTGGCTTGGGAAACAGATTGTCCAGGGTCTCCAGCAGCCGCACGTGATAGATCGGCTTGCGGAACAGGTCCAGCACCTGCAACCGCAGCATGTCGCTGACATCCTCCATGTCCGCATGCCCCGACGTCACGATCACCGGCAGATGCTGGCGCGAGGTGTGTTCGCGCAGGCGCTTGATCAGCGACATGCCGCTTTCCTCCGGCATGCGCAGATCGGTGATCACCAGGGCGATATCGGGATGGCGGGTCAGATGATGCAGGGCGAGCTTCACTGAAGTCGCGGTATGACAGGCGAAGCCTTCGCCCTCCAGCAACTCCGCCAGCTCCAGCAACGCGTCCTCTTCGTCGTCAACCAGAAGCAACTGTTGGCGGGGCTGTGAAGAAGCAGTCATTGGACAATCCCTGAGAAACTGATGGTGGAACCGAGTGTAGTGCGAGATTGGCGAGCCATCGAGTCAGGGTGTCTGTACCGGTGCGGTCTGGGCCGTACCGCCCAGTGCCACCAGAATGTTGTTGAAGATGGCCAGTACCTTGGCGCCGACCGGCGTCACGAACACCACGACCACCACTGCTACCATCGCCACCACAATTGCATATTCGATGGCTGACGCCCCTTCGCTGCTGTGCAGAAACCGGCGGGCGCGCAACAGCAAGTATTCAAATAGCATGGAGGTTCTCCTTCGTGCCGGGGCACTCAGACTGCCGCATCCAGAGTCGCCTGCGATTCTCCGGTCCGGGACGCGGAACGGAAAATCTGCAGGCAGGATTCGAAGGTCAACGGGATGAACGCGATCAAGGTACGGGGCGGGTGACCGCAGTACCACCGAGTGAAACCAGAACGGAGTTGAAGATGTTCAGAACCTTGGCGCCGATCGGGGTCACGAACACTACGACCACCACCGCCACCATCGCCACCACAATCGCGTACTCGATCGCCGAAGCACCTTCTTCACTGTTGAGGAACAGCCGCACTTTGGCCGCCAGATAGTCGAGACTCATACGAAACATACGTCAACTCCTTCGCGCCTTTGGCGCCGATGTCACGCTACAGCGGCAAGGTTCCACCGTGCCATTTGAGCATTGTCAACAAACCCCCTCCCAACAACTGTAAGAACGGATTAATCACAAAGGATTAATCGCTTCGTCATCCCCCTGCTTTTCGACTGCTAATTGGCCAACACCCATACTTTCGTGGGTTATTTGCCTGTCAGAAATGGCGTTTTGGCTTGTTTCAGCTAGCGTGGAAATAGCGAAATAGTTGGATGTTCATAGCTGCCTGATTGCGATGTTCCCTTGGTAGGAAGTGCGGGCTGGTAGTGCAGCAGGAAAGGGAGAGCCGTCATGAACAGTCGTGTGACCATGGGCCTTGCAGCGTTGCTTTTACTGGGCGCCATCGTTGTCGGATATTGGGGCCTGGTGCTCAGCCGCCAACCCGCTCCGGTGGCCGAGTCTCCCGCGCCGACGGTGGTCACCGTCGAAACAACCGTCGCTGCCGCCGAAGACCAGACCCGTCAACCTGTCGTGGTGCTGGTGCGTGACGTCCCGCCATTCACCCCTCTTGCTGCCGCCGACCTGGCCGTTGAAAAACTGCTCAGCGCCCCTGCCGGCAGCCTCGGCACAATCGAACAGGCCGTGGGCCGCACTCCGTGGCGCCACCTGAGCGCCGGCACCTGGCTCAACGAAGAAAGCTTCGAGGCCGGCGGCACACTGGCGCGCATGATCCATAAAGACGAGCGCGCGCTGGCCGTGTCGGTCGATGAAGTGATCGGCGCAGCCGGGCAGTTGATCCCCGGGGATTACGTCGACGTGTTGTTGTTCCTGCGCCAGGACGCCGCCAATCCGCAGCAGTCGGCGCAGATCGTTGTGCCAGCCATGCGCGTGCTCGGTGTCGGCGAGCAATACGGCCTGACCAATGACGGCCAACCGTCCGCCCCTGCGTTGAGTGCCGACGACAAGATCAAACAGGACCAGCGCCGGCTTACCGCGCGCACCGTGGTGCTGGCGGTGCCTGAACAATTGTTGAGTCGAATGATGCTCGCCACCCAGGTCGGGACGTTGCGCCTGGCCGTACGCAGCAGTGAGGAACAGCGCCTGGCCAAGTATTGGGCCGGCGAAAGTCAGGCACCGGAAAAGCTGGTCGCCGCCAACAGTCAACTCTTCCAGTTCACGCAGCTGGCGCTGGGGACAACGCCGAAAGCGTCGTCGAGCGGCGACCAAGCTGTGGCGGCACGACCCGCAGTGGAAGTGATTCGCGGCAATCAGACCAACCAACAAAACCCATGACTGAGCAAGGATCCAAGTGCATGCAGAGTCGTTCCTGGCCGACCTTCAATCCCGTGCTCCGGGCCTTGCTGCTGATGGGACTTTCAATCAATGCTGCGCACGCGGCCACCGGCAACTGCGCGGCCCTCGGACGCTTGCCGCCGGTGATCGAAATCAACGAAGGCTGGCAACAGGACATGCAGTCACCGGTGGCGATCACACGCCTGGCCATCGGCGATCCGAAAATCGCCGACGTGCATGCCAATGGCAATTCCTCGTTCCTTCTGACCGCCGTGGCGCCGGGCGCGACCAGTCTCATGGTCTGGACCGGCTGCTCCAGCGAGCCGCGCCAGAGCATGGTGTTCGTCAAGGGCGCCGCCACCTCGGCCCTCACCAACACCAGTGCGCTGCCGTCGGATGATGCGCTGTTGCCCTCGCAGGTGCAGACCGACATTCGTTTCGTCGAAGTCAGCCGCACCAAGCTAAAGCAGGCCTCGGCTTCGCTGATCGGCACCCGCGGTAATTTCCTGTTCGGTTCCCCCGGCACCCTGCCGCCCATCGACGGCGTTCCGCAACCGCGATTGCCGGTGGACAACTCGCTGTTCAACTTCTCGTGGATCGGCGGCAAGACCATGGCGATCATCAATGCCCTGGAAGGCAGTGGGTTCGCCTACACCCTGGCGCGGCCAAGCCTGGTGGCTCTCAATGGGCAAAGCGCAAGCTTCCTCGCAGGCGGGCAGATTCCGATACCGGTGCCCAGTTCCGGCAGTGACAACGTATCGATCGAATACAAGGAATTCGGCATCCGCCTGACCCTGACGCCCACCATCATCAGCCACGATCGCATCGCCCTGAAGGTCGCGCCGGAAGTCAGCGAACTGGATTTCAGCAACGCGGTGAACATCGCCGGCACCACGGTGCCCGCCCTGACCATTCGCCGCACCGACACCAGCATTTCCCTCGCCGATGGCGAGAGTTTTGTCATCAGCGGTTTGATCAGTACCAGTAACAGTTCCCAGGTCGACAAGTTTCCCGGGCTGGGCGATATCCCGGTGCTCGGGGCCTTTTTCAAAAGCTCGCAGATCAAGCGCGAAGAGCGAGAGTTGCTGATGATCGTCACCCCGCACCTGGTGCGTCCGCTCTCGGCGGAGGCGCAACTGCCGTCGTTGCCGGGTGAAAAACTGCGCAACTACGACCCGAATTTCTACCGCATGTTCTTCCTGGAAAACGGTAACTTCGACAAGCGCAGCGGGTTGTCCCAATGAGCCAGAGCCTGAGTCAGACCTTCCTCGCCATCACCCGCAACAGCACCGATCTGGAATGGCTGCAAAGCGCGCTTGCACCGTTGGGCCAGGTGGTCAGTGCCGGTGGCGGCAGTCTCGACGAATTGCTCGCTCTGGTGGACGTCACCTTCGCCAGTCTGGTGTTCGTCGGCCTCGACCGCGAACACGTGGTGGCCCAGAGCGCGCTGATCGAGGGCGCGCTGGAGGCCAAGCCGATGCTGGCGATCGTTGCCCTCGGCGACGGCATGGACAACCAGTTGGTACTCAACGCGATGCGCGCCGGGGCAAGGGATTTCGTCGCCTATGGTTCGCGCTCCAGCGAAGTGGCCGGGCTGGTGCGCCGCTTGAGCAAGCGTCTGCCGCCAGCGCCCCACAACACGCAACTGGGTGGCCTGACGGTTCTGTACGGGGTGCAGAGCAGTTCCGACGGCGCGTTACTGGCTAACCATATGGCGCTGGTGGTGCAAAAGAGCGGGCAGCAGACGCTGCTGCTGGATCTCGGTCTTCCCCGTGGCGACAGCCTGGCGTTGCTGGGGCTGGAGAGTTCGTTCCACTTCGGCGATGCCTTGCGCCACCTGCGCAGGCTCGACGCCACACTGATCGACAGTGCATTCACCAGCACCGAAGCGGGGCTGCGGATTCTGGCGTACGCCGACAATGACGAACCGCTGGAGAGCACCAGTGCCGCCGAGCTGTTCATGTTGCTCAGCGCGTTGCGCCAGCACTTCCAGCACATTGTCGTGAACCTCACCGGCCAGCCCGACAGCGAAGCCCTGCGCACCTTTGTCAGCCATTGCGACAAGCTGATCTGGTACACCGACCAGAATGTTCTCGATTGCCGGCGCAACCTGGCGGTGTTCAATCTGTGGCGGGAAAAAGGCATGAAGCTCGACCACGGGCGGCTGCTGGTCGATCGCTATCTGAGCAACGTCGCGCCGGATGCGGACACCCTCGGCAAGACCTTCAACCTGGAAGTGATCGCGGTGCTGGCCTTGAGTCCGGAGCTGCGCATGAATGCCAAGAACCAGGGCGTCAGCCTGTTTGAACTGGCGCCCCGGGAGAAACTCACCCAGAGCCTGCGGGTGCTCGGCGAACGGCTGGCCAAACGCTCCGAAGGCCTGGCCAAACCCAAGGTCACCTGGTTCGACCGGTTGCGAGGCACCTCATGAGCCCGGAAAAACTCTTCGGTGCACCGGCGCGGGGCCAGTCGGGCAACACCGATCACGAAGGCCTGAAACTGGTCCTGCATCGCTACATCATCGATGCCATCGAGGAGTCCGGAAAAAACCTGCTGGAAGGTTCGCGGCAGTTGCTGGCGCAATTCGTCACCGACAAGGTCGCCGAATACATCGCCCGTCTGCATCTGGCGATTTCGCGCTACGAGATGGAGCGGCTGGCGGAAGAAATCGTCGATGAACTGACCGGATTCGGCCCGCTGGAGGTGCTGCTGCGCGACACCGCCGTAACCGAAATTCTGGTCAATGGCCCGCACCGGGTGTTCGTCGAGCGCGACGGTGTACTGCATCAGAGTGACCTGCGCTTCATCGATGCGCACCACGTCGAACGGGTCATGCAGCGCATTCTCGCGCCACTCGGTCGGCGGCTGGACGAGTCTTCGCCGATGGTCGATGCACGTCTGCCGGACGGCAGCCGGGTCAACGCGATCATCCCCCCGATCGCCCTCGACGGCCCGTGCCTGTCGATTCGGAAATTCCGCAAGGACATGCTCAAGAGCAGCGACCTGATCGCGATGCAGACCATCGACCTGCCGATTTTCGAGTGCTTCCAGGAGGCCGTGGGCAAGCGCTGCAACATCCTGATCAGCGGCGGCACGGGCACCGGCAAGACCACGCTGCTGAATATCCTCAGCCAATTGATCAACCCCCACGAACGATTGGTGACCATCGAAGACGTCGCCGAGCTGCAACTCGGCCATCCCCACGTGGTGCGTCTGGAAACCCGCCCGCCCAATGCCGAGGGCCATGGCGAGGTCAAGGCCAGCGACCTGATCCGCAACGCCCTGCGGATGCGTCCGGACCGGATCATTCTCGGCGAGATCCGTGGCGTCGAAGTGCTCGATGTGCTCACGGCGATGAACACCGGTCACGACGGTTCAATGAGCACGGTCCACGCCAACAACGCCCAGGATGCGTTGCTGCGCCTGGAAACCCTGGTCGGCCTGACCGGGCGCTCCGTGGCCGAACGCACGCTGCGGCAGATGATCTGCGCGGCACTCGACGTAATCATTCAGTTGACCCGCATGCCCGACGGCCGCCGCTGTGTCAGTGAAGTGGTGGAAGTAGTCGGCGTGCGTGAAGACGTGTACGTCACCAACACCTTGTTCCGTCTGGATCGACGCACCGGTTTCGGCTTCCTGCGCGAAGCGGTCAACCCGGCCGGCGACAAGTTGCGGCACGAGTCGAGTCTGGGCTGAGCGCATGGAGCCTTCGTCATGATCGGACCGGTGATCCTGATCGTCCTCTGCCTGCTGTTGCTGGGGCTGTCGATTCGCCTGTTCCTGCAGGGCGTGCGCAAGACTGCCAACGAGCGGGTGCTCTCTCGCCTCGCCGCCGGGCAGCCGCAAGCAGCCGCCGAAAAATCCTCGTGGACCGGGCTGGAGCGGATGTTCCTGCGCGCCGGCCTCGGCCGGCCGAACGAGCACTTTGGGCTTTGGCTGTCGTTGTGGGTCGTGGCCATGATGCTGGGTTACCTGCTGGCCGACTGGATCGGTCTGCTGGTGCTGATACTGGCGCCGCCGCTGATTTTGCGGTTGTACATCGCGTGGCGATATCGTCGCCGGCTCAATCGGATGATCGAACAGTTGCCGCAGTTGCTCGACCACACCGTGCGCAGTCTCAAGTCCGGCCGGACCCTGACCGATGCAGTGATGGGCGGCATCGAAACCAGTGAGGATCCGTTGAAAACCGCAATGGGCCGGGTGCAGCGCAACGTGCAGTTGGGGGTGAACCTGCCGGATGCGGTCAGTGATTTTGCCGAGCTCTACGAGCAGGACGAACTGCGCATGTTCGCCCTGGGCCTGAAGGTCAACCATCGCTACGGCGGCAACGCCAGCGAGTTGCTGGAGAACCTGATCAAACTGATTCGCGAGCGCGACCAAGGTGCCCGCCAACTGCGCGCCCTGACCGGCGAAACCCGGATGACCGCGTGGGTACTCGGATCGCTGCCGGTGATTCTGGTCAGCTACTTCATGCTGACCAATCCCGGCTACATGCTCGGCATGTGGAACGACTCGGGCGGTCGGACCATGTTGATCGTTGCGGTGGTGTTGCAGGTCTCCGGTTGCCTGGCGCTGTGGCGCATGTTGAGGAGTGTCTGACATGGTGATGCTGGCCAGTCTCATGTTGTTGCTCGGGGCACTGTTGCTGGTCGGCAATCACCTGCTGACCGAGCGGCGTCGGGTGCGTCAGGTCAACCAGCGTCTGCAGGGGCACCTGGTGCGCGAGAACCGTTTCGGCAACTGGTTACGGGCGCTCGGCAGCAGCCGGTTCGGCCAGCGCTCGGTGAGCATCGACAGCGAAACCCAGACCCTGCTCAGCCGTCTCGGCTGGCGCCGCGCCAGTGAGCGCTCGTTGTTTGCCGCCTGCCAGATCGGCACGCCGCTGCTGACACTGGGGCTGGGGCTGTTTCTGAAGGAAGTATTTTTCCCCCTCGCACCCAACGGCTGGCTGGTGCCGATGATCGCCACCGGCGTCGGCTATCTGCTGCCCAAACGTCTGTTGGCGTATGCCGCTGCCCGTCGGCAGAAAATCATTTCGGTGGAAGTGTCGACGTTCATTCCGCTGCTGCGGATCCTGTTCGAGTCCGGCATGGCCGTCGAGCAGGCCCTGCGCGTGCTCAGCACCGAAGGGCAAAAACTACTGCCGGAGCTGACCAGCGAACTGCGCCTGATTCTGGCCCGTGTCGACTCGGGCCTGGAACTCGGGCAAGAGCTGAACAAAGCGGCCGTGATGCTGGCGGTGGATGAGTTCACCGACACCTGCGTGATCCTGCAACAACTGATTCAACAGGGCGGCGGTGCGATGAAATCGCTGCTGGCGCTCAAGCAACTGCTGGATGACCGGCGCCTGACACGCTTGCAGGAATACATCTCGAAGATGTCGGCGAAGATGTCGGTAGTCATGATGCTGCTGCTGTTTCCGGCCTTGCTGATCGTTTTGGCGGGCCCCGGTTTTACCGCAATCACCCGGGCGTTTGCGTCCTGAGAATGACAATGGCGATGGAGAGCGATGGATGAAAGCACTGATGGTCGTGGCAAGTCTGTTGCTGCTCGGCGGCTGCGCAACGGACGGTCAGGCGCCGTGGACGACGATGCTGGCGCCGGCCAGTTGCAGCAAGTTGAGTTCCGAACAGGAGCTGTCGCTGAACCTGGCCGATGACCTGGTCAACGACGGCAAGCTGCACGCCAGCCTGGCCAACCTGCAGGGCCTGCCCGACAACCTCGTCGAAGTGCGACTGCGCAAGGCCAAGGTCTATCGCCTGCTGGGGCGCAGCGAAGCCGAGCCGCTGTATCGCAGCCTGCTCGGCACGTGCCTGAACGCCGACGCCGAACATGGCCTGGGCCAGCTGTATGCCGCCCGTGGCGACAACGGACAGGCACAGGCCCACCTGCAACGGGCGGCGCGGCTGGCGCCGACCAATGAAAACATCCGCAACGATCTGGGCGTGGTGTACCTCAATCAGCTGCGGCTCGAAGACGCTCGTTTCGAGTTTCTGACGGCCATCGAGTTGAAGCAGAACAATCAATTGGCGACGCTGAATCTGGTCACCCTGTTGCTCTATCAGAACAACTGGCAGCAGGCCGCGGAAGTGGTCAGCCGCGCGCACCTGACCCCGGAGCAGTTCACCGATGCCCAGGAACGCGCGGAGAAACTCAAGTCGCCGGTCAAGGCCAGACCCGTCGCTGGCAATCAGGTCGCGGTGGCGGCTGACGCGCAACCGGCGACGATCAAGTGAGCCTCAAGGAGGTGCCATGAACACGTTAAAAACGCTGTGCTGCCTGAGCCTGCTGAGTCTGCCGCTCGGCGCGCTGGCCATCGACGCCGGCCCGGCCTCGGCCCAGCAGCAGGAAACCGAAGGCTGGCTGTTGCTGCAAAGCCGCAACAAGGCCGCGTCCCCCGATCCGCAGGCGGCCACGGCCACCGAGCGTGAGCTGGCGATGCAGCGCTGGCTGAAGAAGTACCAGTACGAAATCCCCGACTTCTATGACCCGGATGCCGGGGGCAAAATCGAGACAAAAAACTGATTCGAGGAAGACGCCTTGGCGACTGTCCCGGTCGACCCAAGGGCCGCCGGGGACATCAATCAGTGCGCCGTAACTCGCTGCCGCAGAGCCGCCGCACTCGGCGACAAGGCCAACGCCAGTTGCGTGCGGTTGTGCATGTGAGTCAGACGCAACACTTGCGAAACGTAGAGCTTCACAGTGTTTTCGGTAATGCCCAGCTCACAGGCAATCTGATAATTGGTTTGACCCTTGCCCACCAGGCGCGCCACGTCCAGTTGCCGTGGCGACAGCTGATTGAAGATCTCGGGAATCTCCAGTTCACCGGCCCCACGGG
The DNA here is from genome assembly GCF_022496685.1 of Pseudomonas sp. B707. Lineage (NCBI taxonomy): Bacteria > Pseudomonadati > Pseudomonadota > Gammaproteobacteria > Pseudomonadales > Pseudomonadaceae > Pseudomonas > Pseudomonas sp. B707. The sequence continues at coordinate 51,806 of NZ_WTVE01000036.1, forward strand.
TGGCTTCGTCACTGACAGGAGCCGGGCCGCGACGCACCTTGTCCAGATCCTGATAGAGATCATCGATGGACGACGAAAGGTCCTGAAGCTTTTGATTCAGATGGCCAAGTTGCAGGGTTTTCTGCCGTTCCTGCAACACCGCTTCCTGGCGTTGCAGGCCTTCGAGCAGTTCATCCAGATTGACCGGTTTCTGGTAATAGTCGGCAATCCCGGCGCGCAGGGCCTTGATCACGTCCTGCTTGTCCGCCCGACCGGTGAGCATGATGGCTTCGAACGCCCGGTGTTTGCCGGCCAGCCGTTGCAGTTCCTGCACCAGTTGAATGCCATCCATGTCCGGCATGTGCAGATCGCACAGCACCAGTCCGATCGCGGTGTCAGCCGTAAAACGCTCGATCGCCTCCTTGCTGGACTCGCACGGAACACAACGGTAGCCGCTGCTCTCGAGAAATTCACAGAGTTCTTCGACGATCAGAGGCTGATCATCGACAACGATGACTTTTACCGCAGATGTAAGCTTGTTCACGTGCTGCTCCATGCCCGGGCCAAAGCTGACCATTCCTGTACTGTCAGCCACTGGCTGTATAACTCGTTACTTTGAAGGTAGACCCACTTTCCGACTATGTACATAAGACTAGTGGCGCTTGGCGACTAATGGATCCAAGGTAGTGCAAGCACAAATCCGATCAGCACGAACGGCGCAAATGGCAGCTTTTTTGACATGGATGGCGCCATACATCGAAGTTGATGCCTAAGCCCTTGACTCATATGCAGCCAGACTCTTGGCGCAAGCAGAATCCAGATCAGGCTCGCCGCACCCGCACCGATAAAAATCCCGAGCAGCGAGACGCCGTCCGTCGCAAGACCAAGAGCTGTCATTAGTTTCACATCACCGGCGCCCATTCGGCCCAGAAAATACCCGGGCAACGTGAATGCCAGGGCCACGACACAAGCCCAGCCTCCCTGCCCGGCTTCGGCGCCCATCCAGGTGGTACCGAAAGACAGCAGATAGACCAGCGCAAGGGTCCCGACACCCAGCGTCAGGACGTTGGCAATCCTTCGTTGCCGGGCGTCCTGGGCCGCGCAAGCCGTCAACCAGATCAGAAGGACAAGGCTCTGCATGCGGTAAAAACCGTCCGTTTTTGCTGAATGATTCTATGCTGATACTACGCAGTGACTGTCAGGGTAGACGCACGGATGAAAACCGGCTCTCGGAAGGCGCAAAAAGGTGCGGTGGCGATCGAGTTCGCCCTGGTGTTCGTGATCTTTTTCGCGGTGTTTTACGGTCTGGTCAGCTATGCCCTGCCGTTCGTGCTGATGCAGACGTTCAACCAGGCCACAGCCGAAGCCATACGCCGCGCCGTGGCGGTTGACCCGACAATTCCCAACTATTCAACCGTGGTGGTCAGCACCGCCAATGCCGCGCTGAGCCAACAATTGTCGTCAACGCTGCCTTCTCTGAATGTAGTGGTCGGCACTGATACGTCAACGGTCTATGACCCGACGGCGGGCACGCTCACCGTCAGCGTCAATTACCCGGTGAGCAAACTCAATCAGGTCATTCCGTTTCTGGTGTTGCCGGGCATCGGCGCGGTCCCCAGCCTGCCCACCAACCTGACCGCCATTTCGAGCCTGAAATTTTGACCCCGGGTGACAACCTGCTCGGCCGCCTGCTCAAGCGGGGCATGGTCGCCAGCGATTTGCCAGACGCACTCGGCACCCCGCTGACGGGCCTGCACATCCACCTCGACAGCGAAGGCGGCGTATTGCAAATGGCTGGCCCGTTACGCCTGCTGCTGACGCAACAGACGCCCCGTGACAAACCGTTGCCGTTGCGCGACTACCTGCTGGCGCACAGCACGCTGGCCATCGAGGGTCGGCCGCAGGACTGGCAAGGCCACCTGCTGGATTTGGACTTCCCCGGCCTCGGCGAGCAGACCTTGCAACTGCGCGGCTGGGTTCAGCCGCTGGGCAATGGCTGGCTGCTGCAACTGATCGACATCGCCGACCTGTTGTCCGAACGCCAGCAAGCGCATCAGCGCGAGGCGTGCCACATGATCGCCGAGCAGATCAGCAAGCAGTTGCGAAGCTGCAGCCTGGGACGATTGCCGATGCTCGTCAGCGAACAATTGCAAGTGATCGCCCAGCGCTGGCAGATCCCGTGCCTGGCACTTGCCCTGCTCGATGAACAGGAACAGGGCTGGCAGATCCATCAGCAATTCCACGCCCATGACGCCCCGGCGCTGTGGCATGACGGCCAGCGTCTGGGCACGCCGCTCGACAGCCTCAATGGCACCGGCCCGCAACGCCTGGGTGAACATTACGGCCAGTACGAACACTCGCGGGTCCAGGGCCTGTTCGGCAATGCCGAAGGCTTCGCCGTACCTTACAGCGATGATCGAGGCGTGATGGCGTGGCTGCTCTGCGGTTTTTACGCGGTGGACAAGACCGCGCCGTACCTGACCGACCGCGACTGGCTGATGCTGGCGGGTGCACTGGCCGGGCCCCTGCTCGGTCGCTTGCGCGAACAACAGCATCAACTGCAGCTGGAACGGCTGGAGTCATTGCAGTCGCTGCTCGGCACAGGCTGGTGGGAAATCAGCAGTAGCGAGCAGATTCAACTGGCCCCGACGCTGGCCGCCACTCTGCAACAGGACAGCTCGACGCTGACGCTCGACACCTGGCTGACACTGATCCATCCCGCCGATCGCGAAGAGGTCCGCAGCCGCCTGCAAGCATTGCAAATGCACGGGGAAATCCTCGACCTGTGCGTGCGCCTGCATGCTCGCGACGCGAGCCAGACGCCGGCGTGGTATCGCCTTCAGGGGCAAGTCACCGGCACCGGCGAGCATCGGCGGCTGGTGGGTTTCATGCTCGACATCAGCGACATCAAGAACCAGCAGCAACTGGCCGCCGCCGCCCATGCGCGGCTGGACAACCTGATCGCCAGTTCACCAGCGGTGATTTACGTCCAGCACTACGTCGAAGGCGCCTTGCTGCCGGCGTTTTTCAGCGCCAGCCTGCAACCGCTGCTGGGCTGGAGCCTGGAAGACTGCGATGCCAGTGCGCTGGCAGAGCGGATTCACCCGGATGACCGCACCCTGTATTTCGAACGCACCCGGCAACTGCTGCGCGAAGGCTCGGTGCGCGCCCGCTATCGGATGCGCGACAGTCGCGGCGACTATCACTGGCTGCTTGACGAAGCCCGGCTGTTGCGCAATGACCTCGGGCTGCCGGTGGAGGCTGTCGGCTTGTGGCTGGATGTCACCGAAGCGACGCTGGCCGCCGAGCAGGTCAAGCAGAGTGAAGAACGCTACCGGATTCTGGTCGAGGACTCGCCGGCGATGATCTGCCGCTATCGCCCGGACCTGATCCTGACGTTCGGCAACCGGCCGCTGGCGACCTATCTGGAATGCGCTCCCGAAGACCTGGCCGGGGTCGACCTGGGCAGCTGGATGTCCGAGGTTCAGCGCGCGGCCTTCGTTGAGCGCCTGGCGCAGTTGACTCCGCAATCTCCCGTCAGCACCGCCGAAATCAATCTGCAATTGCCGGGGCGCGAACATGCGTGGTGGGTGTGGTCGGATCGCGGCGTGTTCGATGAGCACGGCAAACTGATCGAAGTCCAAGCCGTTGGCCGCGACAACACCGAAGTGCGCCGCTCCCAGCAGCAACTCACGCAAAGCGCAAAAATGGCCACCCTTGGCGAAATGGCCACCGGTCTGGCCCACGAAATCAATCAGCCGCTGAACGTCATGCGCATGGCCATCGTCAACGTGCAGAAGCGCCTGAGCAACGGCGATGTGCAGATCGATTACCTGACCGACAAACTCAATCGCATCGACGCTCAGGTGCAGCGCGCCGCCAAAGTGGTGGATCACATGCGGGTGTTCGGTCGCCGCTCCGAGATCGAGCAGCAGCTGTTCAACCCGGCCAGCGCCATCGAAGGCACGTTGTCACTGCTGGCCGAAGGCATGCGCGGCAAAGGCGTGGATTTGCGCATCAGCGAGACCGCGTTCGAGGTTCAGGTACGCGGGTACGTCGATCAGCTTGAACAGGTGCTGATCAACCTGATGGTCAACGCCCGGGATGCGCTGCTGGGCAAACGCGAGTGCGACCCAACGTTCAAGCCGTGGATTGCGATCTACGCCGAGCGCGACGAGCAGAAGGTGCGACTGTGGGTCGAGGACAACGGCGGCGGTATCGACCCGCGTCTGCTGGAGCGGATTTTCGAACCGTTCTTCACCACCAAACCGATAGGCGTCGGTACCGGCCTTGGGTTGTCGGTGAGTTACGGGATCATCGAGAACATGGGCGGCCACTTGAGCGTGCGCAACTCGGCGGACGGTGCACGGTTCTGCATCGAACTGCCGATCGCCCCCGACGACTAGATCACCAGATACGCCTTGCCGGTCTGGCCGCAGGTCATGTTGGCGCCGACGTCGACATCCATCAGATTGATCCCCAGCCCCTTGAGCAAATTGTTCAGCAACGGATCCAGCAACGGACTCACCAGGTCGGTGATCACCGGTTGCAGGATCGTCGTAACATCGCTGATCAGGCTGGCGACGCCTGTGACAATCGCCCCCAGCGGGTTGCTGCCCTGGGGTTTGTAGACGATCAGATTGATCCCGGCGAGGGTGCTTGCCAGGCTGTTGACGATGTTGCTTGAGGGCGCGGCGGCAATCACGCTCGGCGGCAGTTTCAGGTTGGGCGGTGTGGCGAATGGTGTGGTGCTGGAAAACACCAGGTTCTGGGTGTTCTGCGCCACGCTGGTGTTGACCATGATCGCGATGCCGCCGGCGCCGTATGGCACGTGAGTGCTCGGGTCACAGCTGCCGATCCCCAGAATCTTGTGGCAGGTCACCGTGCCCAGATCCACCAGCGGCAACGGTGTGACGGTGGGTTGGGCGGCAGATGAAAAGGCGTTGGTCGGATCGATCTTGCCCACCTTGAGATCGGCAACCGAGGTGATGGTGCGGGCCGTCAGGCTTTTGGTGCCGGTGTTGTCAGTCGGGCAACTGTAATCGGTGACATAACTGATGGCGCCGCCGGCATCCAGGCTGATGTCGATCTGCGGCGAGGGCAGCAGCTTCGGGTCCAGTTGTTCACAACCGGCGCCGAGCAGGCAGCCGACCGAATTCAGTGTAGCGACCAGATTGAGGCTCAACAGCGCATTGAGCGTCGGTGTCAGCGTGCCAACCAGTCCGAGTACCGCATTGGCCAACCCGGTTACCCCGGACAGTACCGGCAGATTTACCGAAAGCAGCGTGCGAATCTGCGCAGTGCGCACATAAATCCGGTTCGGCCCGGTGGGGTTGGCCCTGGCCAGCGCCGGATCGCCGATCGCCGAGAATTGCGGCGGCTCGATGACCTTGACCCGCACTGTGACATTCGCCAGCCCCAGCACGTTGATCGGCAGGGTCGCGGCCACCGCACTTTTGCTGTTGGCCAGTTGAATCACACCCTGAACCAGTTGCAGCAACTGCAGATTGGCATCCAGCCCGGCGGCCGTGGTGCCGGTCTGCAATTGCAGGATGTCGCCGAGTTTTACCGGTGCGGCATTGATCGCCGCCACTTGCAGCTGGCCCAGCGCGGTAATCACTTCAGCGGTGGCGCCATTGAGCTGCACCGCCGTAATCGCGGCCTGGATCAGTTGGGTCACCGTGGCCTGGGTATTGAGCAACTGGGTGTAATTGCCGGCGGCGACGTTGAGGTTGATCGCCAGTTGGTTCAGATAACTGAGCAGGTTGATATCGGTGTTGAGCAAGCCATTCCACCCCACGGCCGTCAGGTTGACGTTACCGCCAAGCAGCCCGGAAAACAGCGGGTTGAGGATGTTCGATTGCGCGGTGTTGATGCTGGCCAGGTTACTGCGGATGTTCAACTGAGCGACGGTCGGCTTGGGTTTTGCCGCCACCGCCGAAGCATAAAGCACGGTGTTGAGACTGACCGGTGTGCCACTGAACAACGCCTGCACGCCGCCGGCAAAACTGGTGGTGACGGTACGGTTGGCCGCAACCTTGACCGCCTCCGATTGTGTCGCGTCCACCGTAAATGTGCGCAGGCCGGTAGCGGCTGTCGCCAACTTTCCGCAATCGATCACAAGGACGTTGGTGGCATCGGCGACAAACCCGTTGCGCGTCGCGCTTTGCCCCGCGTAACTGGCAGCGGTGAGGCCTGGCAGGCAATTGCCGCCACGGCTGACGGCTTCCAGGGCGGCGGTGTCCACCAGGCGCTGCAGTTTGCGTTGTTCCATATACAGACGGCCGGTATCCACCACCAGCAGCATCAACACCAGCGCCAGGCTGAGGGTGGCGGCCGCCATCAGGCCGATCGCCCCCCGCTGCCGGGCTGGCCCGCCGCATTGCGGATGACGCGACATGGCGCACTCCTTTGCCGGCGCACTGCCGGGCGCAACCTCCATTGGTGGATTTGAGTGTAGACGCGCTGCACCGACACTGCTGGCAACGCGCCAGTTTCACCCGCCCATAAAAAACGGGAGCCATGGACTCCCGTTTTGTTTGCGCAGGCTCAGCGCGGAGGGTAATTCGACAGGATCCGCGCCACCGTCTCGCGGATGGCATTGCTGCGATCCGCCGGGTTCGGCGTGCGGCTGAGCATTTGCTCGTCGCTGCCGCGCCACACCAGTTTGCCGTCCTTGCCGTCGAGCAGATCGACCTGGATGGTCGCCACCTTGTAGGTGATGTTGCGGGTTTCGTTGTACATCGGTGCGCCCCAATAACCGTTCCACGGGCCACCCCAACCGCCGCCGTAGTTGGTGGTCACCTGTTGCTGCCGGTCCTCGACGATCAGGTAAGTCTGCACAAACAGATCGCCTCGGGCGCCCGAGGCGGCCGGGCGCAGACCACGCTGATCCAGTTGATCGGCGACGGCTTGCCGAATGCGTTGTTCGGTCAGGTCGCTCTTGATCCGTGGATCGTCTGGGCGGTATTGCAGGGCGGGGGCTTTCCAGCTCCAGCTGCGGTACGCGGCAAAGTCGCGGCTGGCGTCGAAGTCATGATTGACCTGGTTGGCGGCGCAGGCACTGAGCAGTGCGGCCACGGCCAGTAAAGCGAGACGGCGGAACATGGTTTTTCTCCGGTGGAAGACATGAACCTGAGGGAGCTTCTCAATTGCAGGAAGCTAACTGGGAGGATACGCCGACATGGCCTTTTCGACAGCCTCGCGAATCGCGTCGGTGCGATCACTTTGCTTGCCTTGAGTGCCGGTTTCGGCGCTGGCGCTCCAGACCGGCTGACCACTGCCGGCGTCGAACAGATCGACCCGCACCACCACGACCTGTTCCTGATAGGTACGAACGATCGGCACCGTGTTGTACATCCCGTAACCGCGGCCGTAACGGTCATAACCACCGTATCCGCCGCCGTAGTAACCGTAATCGTCCTGCACCTGACGCAGGCGGGTTTCCAGGCTCAGGTTGGCACTGACCAGCAGGTCGGCCGGGCGATTGTCATGCAACGGGCGCAGACCGCGCTGATCCAGCGCACTGCTCACGGCTTCTGCCACTTGCGCCGAGTCCGCCCAGGCGGTGCCCGGCGGCAGCTGACCGTTGAGCCACGCCCAGCTGCGATAGCGCCCGTAATCACGAGGGGGCGCGGGATAAGCGCTGCGGTCGAAGGTGGTTGCCGCTTGTGGTGGCGCCGGCGGCAACGGCCGCGACTGCGCCACGTAAGGGTTGCTGCCCTGGCAGGCGGCCAACCCCAGACAGATCAGCAGTAACCCTGAATGACCTTTCATATCTCGCTCCGATCAGATCGGCCGGCAGATCCAGTGCAAGTAGCGCCCAAGCCCGGCGAAGCTTGGGTGACGACGGTGGGCAAGCTCCATCTCGAGCAAATCAATCAATTCGGCGCGGGCCTGGAATTCCACCGGCATGTAATCGTGGAAAACCCGCACCCCGCTCTGGGTTTCGACCTGCCACAACCCGCCGAGTTGCGTTGCCAGTTCCCGTGGATCGAGTGGCTGCTGCGGGGTCAGGCTCTGCTTTTCGCCGGCCAGGTCGTTCTTGCGCATTTTCTTGAAATGGCCTTTGAGCAGGTTCCGGTAAATCAGCGCATCGCGGTTGTAGAACGCCAGCGACAGCCAGCCGCCGGGCTTGGTCAACTGATGCAGAACCGGCAGTATCGCGTGCGGCTCGGCCAGCCACTCCAGCACCGCGTGGCACAGCACCAGATCGTAAGGCTCGGTGAGCTGGCCAAGCAGTTCCTGCCAACGCGCCTGAATGAACGTCGCGGTTTGCCCGGCGTCGGCAAAGCGCTGGCGTGCGCCTTCAAGCATCGGCTCGGCCGGCTCGGTGAAGGTCACCTCGTGCCCGCGCTCGGCCAGCCACAGCGACATGTGGCCCAGGCCGCCACCGATGTCCAGCACCCGCAACGGACGATCCGGCAGGGTTTCGGCGAGGTCGGCTTGCAGCACCGCCAGGCGGATCGCGCCTTTGGCACCGCCGTAGATTTTTTCGGCGAAACGGGTCGCCAACTGATCGAAATGACGGTCGCTCATCAGCTGAACCGCCGTTCGCTGTCGGCGAGTTTGCTGCGCACCACTTCATTCATGTCCAGCCCCAGTTCGCTGCACAGCAGCAACAGATAGAGAACGATGTCGCCGACTTCCTGCCCGGCGTGGGCGAGTTTGTCCGCCGGCAGTTCGCGGGACTGGTCTTCGGTCAGCCACTGGAAGATTTCCACCAGTTCGGACATTTCCACGCTGGCGGCCATGGCCAGGTTTTTCGGGCTGTGAAATTGCCGCCAGTCATTGCGGTCGCGAATGGCGTGCAGGCGTTCGGTCAGTTCAACAAGGTTCATCGGGCTCTCCTGAAGGCGTATAGCTTCGGGGGGAAGCTGGGCGAAGGCAAGCGCCAGTCGCCCGTTAAAACCCTCTATGCTTGCAGGGAACTCGACCGCACCCGCTGCGGCCCAAGGCTCAGCTCTTTCATCAGGAAACAGACATGCAGGTAGAAAGCTTTTTCGAATGGCTGGGCCAGGCGCTCGGCTCGATCATCCGCTTCATCGTCGATGGCCTCAGCGGCCTGTTCAATCTGCTGGGCAACGCCGGCGGCAACTTTGTCGACGGGCTGTCGAAGGCGCTGGGCATGGACACGTCGATCATCAGCATCATCGCGCTGATCGTCGGCCTGATGCTGCTGTGGTCGGCGATCCGCGCGTTCATGAATGCCTCAATCATTGCCGGGATTATCTGGTTGCTGCTGGGATTGTGGCTGCTGAGCTGGATCATTCACTGACACCTCCCGCTACAATGCCGCTCCCCAAGGAGCCCGCATGTCCAACCTGATCGCCGACTGGCGCGACCGCCCGACCCATCGCCGGGTCTGGGCCCTCGCCGCCCCCATGATCCTCTCCAACATTTCCGTGCCGCTGGTGGCGTTGGTCGACAGCACCGTCATCGGGCATCTGCCCCACGCCCATCAACTGGGCGCGGTGGCGGTAGGTGCCAGCCTGTACACCTTTCTGGCCTGGGCCATGGGTTTTCTGCGCATGGGCACCACCGGCTTCGCCGCCCAGGCCGCCGGGCGCAGCGACGGTGCGGCCTTGCGGCAGATTCTGCTTCAGGGCCTGCTGCTGGCGATGGGGCTGGCGCTGCTGCTCGGCACCCTGGGCGTACCGTTGAGCGGGGTCGCGCTGCACTTCATGCAACCGTCGGCGGAGCTGGATCAACTGACCCGCGACTTCTTCCACACCCGGCTGTTCGGGCTGCCGGCGGCGCTGGCCAGTTATGCGCTGGTCGGCTGGTTCCTCGGCACCCAGAACGCCCGGGCACCGCTGGCGATTCTGCTGAGCACCAACCTGATCAACATCATGCTCAACCTATGGTTCGTGATTGGCCTGGACTGGGGCGTGGTCGGTTCGGCCCGGGCCTCGGTGATCGCCGAATGGAGCGGCGCCCTGCTCGGCCTGTATATGACTCGCAAGGCATTGCGCGCCTATCCCGGTCACATCGCCTGGGCCGCCCTGAAAGTCTGGCAGAGCTGGCGCCCGCTGCTGGCCGTCAACCGCGACATTTTCATCCGCAGCCTGGCCCTGCAATCGGTGTTTTTCCTGATCACCGTGCAGGGCGCGCGACTCGGCGATGCCACGGTCGCGGCCAACGCGCTGCTGCTCAACGGCCTGCTGCTGACCGCCCACGCACTGGACGGTCTGGCCCACGCCGTCGAAGCCCTGTGCGGCCACGCCATCGGCGCCCGTGATCGTCTGGCCCTGCGCCGGTCGCTGGTGGTTGCCGGTGGCTGGTCGTTGCTGGCCAGCCTGGGCTTTGCAGCACTGTTTCTGTTGGCCGGCCACTTATTCATCGAAATGCAGACCGACATCCAGAGCGTGCGCGACACCGCCTTCATCTACCTGCCCTACCTGGCCGTCCTGCCGTTGATCGCGGTCTGGAGCTACTTGCTCGACGGCCTGTTCATCGGTGCCACCCGCGCCCGGGAAATGCGCAACGGCATGCTGGCGACCGTGATCCTGCTGCTGCCGGTCGCCTGGGCGCTGCAAGGTCTGGGCAATCACGGCCTGTGGATTTCATTCCTGTTGTTCATGGTGCTGCGCAGCCTGACGCTCGGAGGGCTGGCGTGGTGGCTGCGGCGCACCGATGGCTGGTTCAACGGGGCCGCTCACTGAAGCGGCGCTTCACGACGGGTCGTTGAGCCAACGCCGACGCAACAGTTCGAGCCGTTCCCGTGGGGGCAATCCTTGCGGCAGCGGCGTCAGTTCGGCACGTGGATGCTGCAAACGCAGCCACAACCAGTCGTCCAGCAACGCCTGCTCGCTGAACCCCAGTTCCAGGCCTTGCTCCTGAAAGGAAGACATCAGCCGATAGTCGTTCCCTGTCGCCTGACTCCAGCGCCAGACATGCTGATCCAGCAGGCAACGGTGCAGGCGTTCACGCTGCTGGCGGGTCAGGCTTTGCTCGATACGCAGCGGCTCCACGGCCAGCCCCGGATTGCGCAGTTGCTGCCAGCCCTGACTGCCGCCGGCCAGATCGGCCCAGGTCCCGCCGAACCAGCGCAGCCATGCGATCGGCCCAAGCCAGCAGCTCAATTGCCGGGCATTGCAGGCATCGAAAAAGTAGCTGGCGGTCTGGCGATTGTAGAAATTGAGCAGTGCCCGGTGATTCAGACCGACGGACACGGTCAGCATCCGCTGCAAGTGTTCGCGCAACAACGACGCCGAGGCCTCGCTGCCAAGCAGCAGCCCTTGCCAGGTCAGCGGATCGGCGTGGCAGAGCGCCGACAGCGCCGGGCTGTCACGCAGGTCGATCAGCCACGGGCCCTGGTCACTGACCGGTTGAAACTCCGTCCCGTCGAACAGCTTCAGGCTGTGCACACCGGCGAAACCCTGGCGCAGCGTCTGCACTGCCTGCGGCGCCTGTGCGATGTCCAGCAACAACCACTGCGCACGCTGTCCGGGGGTCGAAACACTCATCTTGCGTCGCTCGTCTTGAGCCCGCCGACCAATCGACAGCTGCACAATGACGCCGCGCAATGGCGATAACTGCCGCCACCCGGTATCAGGCACAACAACAATAACGGCTCGGCCGCTTTCAGCCATTGAGGCAGGCCCGCGCTCGCCAGACGCTCGGGCAGTGGCGGCGATGCGTCATCCTCGATGGCTTTGGTGAGTGCCGGGATCTGCAAGACACCGCTGATCACCGGCTGTTCAAGGTTGCCTTCCAGAAAGCTCACCACCACCTCTGCTCCGTCCTGCAATGATGTCATCGGCGTATCGGCCAACGCCGGAGCCAGCGGCAGCCAGCAGTGGCTGGGGCGGGCCCCTTCCCCCTGATAGAGCCAGTCGAACTGAACGGCCACCGGGCGCACCGCATCCGGTTGCGCCTCCTCGACCGATACCACCCAGGCACGTTGCGGGCTGCGCATGCGCGCCCCCAGGTGTTCAATGGGTGATCGGAACACCGGCAACCGGTCAGCGGCAAAAATCCGGTTGCTGTAAGGCGGTTCGAGCAACTGATCGGCTCGATGCTCGATTCGGCTCACCAGCCAGTGCCCATTGGCTTCTGCAAGGGGCTGGCCGGTAATCGTCAACCAGTGACCACTGCGCAGGGTTGGCGAATCGGAATGCCCCCGCGCCGTACGTGTCCGCCGCGAGCCTTCTGCGTTCAGGCCGGCATGCTCGCCCAGTTGCCAGCGGCGCACTGTTGGCGACGGTTCCCCATCCCCGCAATCGAATCGCAGGTTCGCGGCGTGTGGCAGCCTGGCGGGATCGTCCCCGAACACCAGGCAATGTCCACGGTTCCCATGTTCGAAGTGATAGTGAATGCGTGCCTGCCCGCACAACCGCTGTACCAGTTGCAGATCCGACTCGCCGTACTGGGTGCAGAACGTCCGGGGCGGATACGCGCCTTGCAGGTCAAATCGGCGCCGGGTGCCACTGATACCGTGCTCCCTGAGCACCTGATCCAGAATCTGCGGCACGGAGCGGTCGCTGAAAATGCGCTGGCTGTAGCGCAGGCCCAGACAACTCAACCGAGGCCCCAGCCGCGCCCGGCACAACCGGGCCTCGCGCCCCTGTTCATGCTGGACAAGACTGTGCAACTGCCCGTGAACACCATTGCCGCAAGGCCCGAAACACAGGCGCGCCGAACGATACATCAGCCCGGCAAGGTCCAGATGCGGATCATCGACCAGCAAGTCGATCTCAAACGCAAAAGGCTCGCTGATGGCTTCGCAACCCGTGAATGCCAGGACTTCAAGCGAGTCGGACAGGCCCGCTACATCGAGACGAAACAACGGCTCGTCGGCTGGATCGAACATGGGGAATTCTCTACAGGGGGGGCGGGCGGGGATTCTCGCCGAGAGCCATGGCCGAGTAGAGAGCCGAAGTACAAATTCGGAAATGACCTACGCGAAAAGCAGACGACATCACTTTGCTCGTCTGGACGAAAGCATTTTCGCGAAGAGAAAAAGAAGCGTCTCACCCAGTTGTCTGAAACGTCCGCAGTAAGCGGAACAATTTCAGACAACCAGATGAAAGCGGAACCTGGCCTCAGGAAGACAGGTAAGAGGAGCGGGTCAGACCCAGACGCAATGCATCGAGAAACTGAGTGCGCTCGCTGGCGCTGATGCGGGCACTGGCGCACTTGTCGCGGTAGTGGGTCATCAGCTCTTCCGGCGACAGGTGCACGTAGCGCAGCATGTCTTCGATGGTGTCGTGGGTTTCAATACCGGCGTGGTACACGCTGCCGTCGGCGTTCTGGTAGATGTTCACCGAGTCGGTGTCACCGAACAGGTTGTGCATGTCGCCGAGGATTTCCTGATAGGCGCCGACCAGGAATACGCCCAGCAAGTAATCTTCACCTTCGTTCAGCGCGTGCACCGGCAGGCTGGTCTCGATGCTCTGCTCGTCGACGTACTGGTTGATCTTGCCGTCGGAGTCGCAGGTCAGGTCTTGCAGAACGGCACGACGCAGCGGCTCTTCGTCGAGACGGTGCAGCGGGATGATCGGCAGGACCTGATCGATCGCCCAGGTGTCCGGCAGGCTCTGGAACACCGAGAAATTGCAGATGTACTTGTCGGCCAGCTTGTCGTTGAGTTCGTCCAGCACCTGACGGTGCGAACGCTGACGCGCTTTCAGCGAGTTGTGCAGGCGACGGCACACGGCGAAGTAGCACTGCTCGGCCAGTGCTTTCTCGGCCAGGGTCAGTTTGCCGTCGGCGTACTGGGCGGCCACGTCGCTCATGTAGTGGGTGGCGCGCCAGTAGGTTTCGGTGACCATTTCGATGTCGGTCGGGCCCAGCAGGTCAACCAGCCACTGCACGGTTTCCGGCAGCGCTTCCTTGTTCTCGATCTGTGGCACGTCGTCGTTGTGCTTCTCGACGTCGGTCACCTGCACCACCAGCATCGCGTGGTGGGCGGTCAGCGAGCGGCCGCTTTCGGAGAAAATGTGCGGATGCGGCAGAGCCTGCGCGTCGCAGAACTCTTTGAGCATGCCGACCACGACACCGGCGTAGTCGTCCATGTCGTAGTTGATCGAACTGGCGTTGCGCGAGTGCGTACCGTCGTAGTCCACACCCAGACCACCGCCGACGTCGATGTGATCGACCGGCAGACCGAGGTTGCGCAGTTCGCCGTAGTAACGGATCGCTTCCTTGAAGCCGTGCTGGTAGTCAGCGAGATTGGCGATCTGCGAACCCATGTGGAAGTGCAGCAGACGAATGCCTTGATCCAGGCCCGCCGCGCGGAAGCGCTCGACCACCGACAGCAGTTGCGCCGCCGACAGGCCGAACTTGGATTTCTCGCCACCGGTGTCCGCCCACTTCGACGACGCCAGCGACGACAGACGCACGCGCAGGCCGACCTGTGGCTTGACCTTCAGCGAGGCGGCTTCTTCGATCACCAGTCCGACTTCGGATTCTTTCTCGATCACGATGAACACGTTGTGGCCGAGCTTCTGGCCCATCAGCGCCAGACGGATGAACTCGCGGTCCTTGTAACCGTTGCAGACGATGGTGCCGCCCTTCGGCGCCAGTGCCAGCACCGCCAGCAGCTCAGGCTTGGAGCCGGCTTCCAGACCGATGGAAACGTTCTGGGTGGCGATGATGTTCTCGATCACCGCTTCCTGCTGGTTAACCTTGATCGGGTACAGCGCGGTGTATTTGCTCTGGTATTCCAGACGCTCGATGTTCGCATCGAAAGCGCCGGTCAGCTGACGGACGCGGTCTTGCAGGATGTCGGGGAAACGCACCAGCAGCGGCAGGGACAAGCCACTCTTGCGCAACTGGTCGACTTGTTCGAACAGATCGATAGGCGAGCTGCTTGGGCCGTTCGGACGAACTTCGACGCGACCGGCGTCATTGATCGCGAAATACCCGGCCCCCCAATGGCGAATCCCGTAAACACTGCGGCTGTCCGCAACTGTCCATTGGCTGCCATCGTCTTTGCGTGTGCGTCGTACGGACATCGAAGTCCCCTATAAAGAAGTCATAGTGCGTCGCCTGATCTCAGGCCGGCGCAGTCTAAAGAATGAAAATGACGGTTCGTCAGCGGGGCGGTAGACCGCGCTGACAGCGTTGAGTTTAGAAACCGGTCATGAACAGGCTCTGTGAAAACCATGGAAACGACGTCAGGCCCAGAAACGCTGGAGCTGAATCAAGCCGCCGGTGGGTTTCACAGAGGCTGCTAGCCGCCGGACTTCTTCGCCTTGAAACCGTGCTTGACCAACTCGGCCAGGAGCAGCTCGACATGGTCGCCCTGAATCTCGATGATCCCGTCTTTCAACGCGCCGCCGGTGCCGCAACGTTTCTTCAACGTTGTCGCCAGCTCCTTGAGTGCGTCTTCGGCCAGGGGCACGCCGGTGATGGTGGTCACCGTCTTGCCGCCACGGCCCTTGCTCTCGCGGCGCACGCGGGCAATGCCGTCGCCGGCCGGGATCACGGTTTGTTTGCAGATACAGGCGTCCACCGGCTTGCTGCATTCCGGGCAATGACGACCTGCGTCGGTGGAAAATACCAGGCCGCCCAGGGCGGCGAAGGATGCGGCTTTTTTGGCCACCGGCAATCCTCTCGGGAGGACAAAGACTGATCGCAGCCTTGGGCAAGGCTATCGACCGCGAAGCCCCACTCAGGCAGGGGCAGCGCTACTGTGCCATCGGCTCGTGAAAGCGGGCCGGCACAGCTTGAAAAGGTCGCGCAGTGTAACGGCAAAAACGCCGATTGCTAAGTGCCAATCGGCGCCAATTTATGTGTTCTTTGCGACGTCGCTTTGCTGAGCCTTCAGATAGCGTTTCAACGCGGCCAGAGAGTCCGGGCAATAAGGCTTTTGCTGGATTTCCAGCATGACCTGCGCGACCGGAATGAAGCGCGCTTCGAGCACTTCTTCGGGCTGCAGGATCAGCGGCCCGTCCCACACCGCCGAAAATGCCGAACACCACAGGCGATTGCCGGTGTCTTCGAAGTAGAAATGGTCGTGGGCCGTCAGCTCGACGCCGCTCACCCCCAACTCTTCCTCCAGTTCACGGGCCGCCGACTCGGCGTACGTCTCGTTCGCCTGCACCATGCCGCCTGCCGCCACGTCCCAGTATCCGGGATAAATGGCTTTGCTCAACGTGCGCCGATGCACGCAAAGTTCACCGGCGGAGTTGAACAGCATGATGTAGGTGCCACGGCCGATCAGCCCGCGCTCGCGCAGGTCGGCGCGCACCAGGGAACCGAGCAGGTTGTCCTGCTCGTCGACCCACGCAATCTGCTCGGCATCCGAGGCGGCGCGGTGGGCCGCCTCTCTGGCGCTCTCGTCCATGACTCAGCCCTGATTGAGCAGTTGACGCAAATCGATCACGGCGGCGTTGGCCCGGGAAATGTAGTTGGCCATCACCAGCGAGTGGTTGGCCAGCACACCGAAGCCGCTGCCATTGAGGATCATCGGGCTCCAGACCGGCTCCTGGGAGGCTTCCAGCTCTCGAATGATCTGACGCACGCTGACGGTCGCGTTCTTCTTCGCCAGCACGTCGGCGAAATCGACCTCGATTGCGCGCAGCAGGTGCGACAGCGCCCAGGCCTGGCCGCGGGCTTCGTAGAACACGTTGTCGATCTGCATCCACGGAGTCTCGACGACTTCCTCGTCGACCTGCGGCACTTCACCCACCGCCGGCACCTCGGTTTTCAGCGCGGTGTTGAGCTTGACCCGGCCAACGCTGGCCGACAGCCGTTGCGACAGCGACCCGAGACGGGTGCCAACATCGCCCAGCCAGTTGTTCAGGTTGTCGGCGCGGGCGTAGAACAGCGCGTTTTTCTGGGTCGGGTCGGACAGGCGCGCCTGATAACGACTCAGGGAATTGATGCCTTCCTGATATTCCGACTCGCTGGACGGCAGGATCCAACTCTTGTTGTCGAAGTTGAAGCGCGGCTCGGCCTTGGCCAGGTCGGCGTCTTCAGCCGATTGCGACTGCGAGCGGGCGAAGTCCTTGCGCAGGGCGCGGGTCAAATCGCGAACCTGCACCAGCACGCCGTATTCCCAGCTCGGCATGTTGTCCATCCACAGGCCCGGCGGGAAACGGTCGTTGGAAATGTAGCCGCCCGGCTTGTCGAGCAACGTGCCGGCAACGGTTTTCAGGGTTTCGACGGTGGTGTAGCCGACCACCATCTGCTTGCCCTCTTTCTCGGCGGCAACCTGAGCGTTCTGCGCCACGGGAAACAGCGCCGGCTCCTGGCTCCAGTACCAGCCAAGGGCAATAGTCACCAACAGGTAAATGGCGACCAGCGTGGCCAGCGCCCGGCTGAACAACAGCCCGCCGACATAGCTGCGGGTGGCCGACTTGGGCTCGGCGGCACGTTCAGGCGCGCTGCCCGCGCGGTTCTTCCAGTCCAGCATGGCGATATCCTTTCAATCTTGGGTTCAACGGTTCGACCACAACCATACAACAACGTGCCTCGACCGGGCACCCGTCAATATTGACAGGCGTTATCTCGCTACCCGACACGAGGCCTGTACAGACCGCCCTAAGGGATTCCCCGATAGCGGATTCACCACCAATTCGATGCCGATACCCGCAACGCGACAGCACAAACACCCTGCCCCACCTTTCTCATACTCCGATAAATTCACCGGCGTGCAGATCGGAAAATGCCCAGTAGATGGGGACTTCCCCGACGATCAGGTTCAAATTGAAACCCGGCAGTCAGAAACTGAATGATGTCGTACCGCAGATTATTGACGTACGACACTCATGTAAGGGAAAAGAGGTGCTAGCATAGAGCCACCAGTCGATCTCAGCATGCACCCTAACTAGTAGTCAGGATATGACCGAGCCAGAAGACCCCAGCCGTGAGCGCCTCAAGCACCACTTTGCCCAGCGGGTAATTCATCAGGCACGTCAGATTCTTGAGATATGGCAGCGCCTGCAACGCAGTGAGTGGTCCACTGCCGATCTCGCCGAACTGAGCGAGGCCAATTTGCGCCTGCTGCGTTTTGCCGAGCGTTTCGAACAGCCCGAGCACACGCAGCTGGCCCGCCACATCAGCCAGTCGCTGGACGCGGTGGACGCCAATCGCGGACGCCTGAGCAGCGGCCTGATCACCGATCTCAACCGTTTGATGCAGCGTCTGTCGCGCACCGGCCTGCGCCATGGCGATCAGCTTGATCAAACCTTCCTGCCGCCCCTGCGCAAACCGATCTACGTGATGCTGCAGGATCACGACCGCGCCGAGCGGCTGGCCAAACAGCTGGAGTTTTTCGGTCTGAGCGCCCAGGCGCTGGACAGCGTGTCGGCGTTTCGCTCGTCGATGGTCGAGCGCCTGCCGGCCGCGATCGTCATGGACGTGGATTTCAGCGGCGTCGGCGTCGGCCTGAAACTCGCCGCCGAAGCCCAGCAAGGTCTGGAAGAACCACTGCCGCTGCTTTTCTTCAGCCTGCACGAAACCGACACCCCGACCCGCCTCGCCGCAGTGCGCGCCGGTGGCCAGGAATTCCTCACCGGCACCCTCGAAGCCTCGAGCCTGCTGGAGAAGATCGAAGTCCTGACCTGCGTCGCCCAGTACGAGCCCTATAAAGTGCTGATCATCGACGACTCCCGCGCCCAGGCCCTGCACACCGAACGCCTGCTCAACAGCGCCGGGATCGTCACCCGCACCCTGATCGAACCGATCCAGGCCATGGCCGAGCTGGCGGACTTCCAGCCGGACCTGATCATCCTCGACATGTACATGCCGGCCTGCACCGGCACCGAGCTGGCCAAGGTCATCCGTCACAACGACCGCTATGTCAGCGTGCCGATCATTTACCTGTCCGCCGAGGACGATCTGGACAAACAGCTCGACGCCATGAGCGAAGGCGGCGATGACTTCCTGACCAAGCCGATCAAGCCGCGCCACCTGATCACTACCGTGCGCAACCGCGCCGCCCGTGCGCGTAACCTGAAAGCACGGATGGTCCGCGACAGCCTCACTGGCCTGTACAACCACACGCACATTCTGCAATTGCTCGAAGACTGCTCGTTCCGCGCCCGCCGCGAGAACAAGCCGTTGAGCTTTGCCATGCTCGACATCGACCACTTCAAACGGGTCAACGACAGCCACGGCCACCCCATGGGCGACCGGGTGATCAAGAGCCTGGCGCTGTTCCTCAAGCAGCGTCTGCGCAAGACCGATTTCATCGGCCGTTACGGCGGCGAGGAATTCGCCATCGTCATGCCCGACACCGATATAGAAGCCGCGCACAAAGTGCTCGACGAAATCCGCCAGCGCTTTGCCGAGATCCACTATCCGGCCCAACCGCAGGATCTGTGGTGCACCTTCAGCGCCGGCGTGGTGGAAATGCACGACGACTCCGACAGCCTGATGATGGCCAGCCAGGCCGACGAGGCGCTGTACCGTGCCAAGGGCGAAGGACGCAATCGGGTGCAGACCGCGCGCGACTCAAAGCAAAGTGCCACTTTTTCATCGGATTCGACCCAATCGGTCATAACCCTGTAACAGAACCGCAATAAATTCAGGCGCTTACCATTCTGCCGTTGGTAGCCGTCATGCGCCTGAAGTTGCTCACCAATCTCAATACTCTGTTGCTGGTCGCCGTCTGCGTGGCCCTCGGCGCCACGCTGTGGTGGTCGCAGAAAGCCTTGGAGCGCCCGTATCTGTTGATGGAGCGATACCTGGGGCTGTCGCAGCAATTTCAGAATGACGTGGCACGCAACGTCGAGGATTACCTCGCCAGCGGCGACGCCCTGCGCCTGAGCAGCGCCAGCCAGGCCATCGATCAGTTGCAGAAGGAGCTCGACGAGCTGCCGCCGGCGCTGGCCGATACCTTGCGCCCGAGCCTCACCGGCCTCGATGAATTCAGCAAGACCGACCTGCTGGCCGCCGGCAAACTGGCCGGCGATCCGCAGGCCCTGCTGTTGCAGGCCGAGCGCGAATTGAGCGCCAGCCTCGATCAGCTCAGCACTTATGCAGGCGGCAACGCGACCTATCTCACGCCTCTGCTGGTTGCCTCTCAACATCTGGGCAAACTGTCGCTGGCCCGAGACAAACTGGTCAGCAGCGGGCGCAGTGAACTGGCCGCCGATGTCGAGCGCGAAGTCAGCAACATCCGCGCCCAGGCCCAGACGATCGATGCCCTGCCCTTGCTCGGCGTGGTCGCCAGCAGTGAATCCGGCAGCGACGATTTCGCCGCGATGATGGGCATCGAAAGCACGGAAAAAGCCGCTGCCGAAGATGCCGGTGTCGGCCTCAAACGCGAACTCAACAGTTTGCTCGGCCGATACCCGGCGGAACTGGCGCGCACCCGCGAGCAGATCCAGAAACGCACCGACCTGAGCACCGCGACCCACCAGAAAATCGCCGCCGTGCAGCAGGCCATCGCCGGTCTCGAACCCGTGGTGCGCGCCCAGCACGGGCAGATCCAGGGCGAAGTGCGGCTGATGCAAGGCGTGATGATCGGCCTGATTCTGCTGATCGCGCTGCTGATCGACACCCTGCAGCGACGCCTCGCCCGCACCCTGACCAACCTCGCGCCGGCGCTGTCGACCTGGGCCGAAGGCGACTTCAGCCGCGACATTCATCTGGGCAAGACCAACCGCGAACTGCACGACATCGAAGCCTCGCTCAATCGCCTGCGCGCCTATCTGGTGGATCTGGTCGGGACGATTCGCGGCAATGCCGAGCAAGTGGCCGGCAGCAGCCGCACCCTCGCCGAGCTGAGCAATGACTTGCACAGCGGCGCCGAACATCAGGCCGGCGATACCGCGCTGATCCGTGACTCCCTCGGCGAACTGGAAGCGACCATCCAGCAAGTGGCCGGCGATGCGCGCCAGGCCGCCGACGCCAGTCGCCATGCCGGGCTGGCCGTCGAACACGGGCAACAAGTGATCGGCCAGAGCCTCACCGGCTTGCACGCGCTGGTCGGCGAAGTGCAAGGCAACGCGCAGATGATCGAACACCTGGCCGAAGAATCGGCAACCATCGGCGGCGTGCTGACGGTGATCCGCTCGATTGCCGACCAGACCAACCTGCTGGCGCTCAACGCGGCGATCGAAGCCGCTCGGGCCGGGGAAATGGGCCGTGGATTTGCCGTGGTGGCCGAGGAAGTGCGCTCGCTGGCGCAACGCACCGCCGGCGCCACCGCCGAAATCCAGACCCTGATCGCCGGCCTGCAAACCGCCGCCCGGCAATCGGTCGAGGGCATGCGCGCGCAGGTCGAACACGCCGAGGCCACGGCCAATCAGGCGCAATCGGCGGACGGTGCGCTGGACAAGATTGTCGGCGCGATCCAGACCATCTCCGACACCGCGATCCGCATCGCCGACATCACCGCGCAACAGAGCGGCGCGGTCAGCGAGATCCGCGATCACAGCGAGCGGATTCACCAGTTGGGCGGAGACAATCTGCTGCGCATCGGCCAGGGCCGCGAGCAAGGCGAGAACCTGCTGTTGCTGGGCGGCCAGCTGCACACCGCCGTGCAGGCGTTCCGCGTGTGACACACAGCGCAGGGCCAAGTCCGCTATCATTCCCGCACCTTTGATTCGCGAGATTGTCATGCGCCGTCTGCTCTGCCTGCTGTTTTTCGTCTTCGCCCTGCCGGCCGGCGCCGCCGGTCTGTTCGACAGCAAACCCAGCGCCACACTGGGCTCGGTCAACAACAGCGCCGATTTCCTGCCGGTGCGTGAAGCCTTTCAACTGAGCCTGGTCGAGAGCACGCCGCAATCGGTCAAACTGCGCTTCGTCGCCACCGAAGGCTATTACCTCTACCGCCATCGTTTCCAGTTTCGTGCCGAGCCTGCCGAGGTAAAACTTGGCGCCGCACAATTGCCCCAAGGCGAACAGAAACACGACGAGTACTTCGGCGACGTCGAGGTCTATCACGGCATCCTCGATGTAGAACTGCCGCGCAATGATCCCCGGGCTTTCACGCTGGCCGTCACCTATCAGGGCTGCGCCGACAAGGGTTTGTGCTACCCACCGGAAACCGAACGCCTGAGCATCGAGGGCAACGCAGCGGCGAATGACGCGCCCGCTCCGGTGACGGGTTGGGACTGGCGTGATCTGGCGCTGTTTTTCCTGGCAGGCCTGGGCCTGACCTTCACGCCTTGTGTATTGCCGATGCTGCCGATCCTGTCCGGCGTGGTGTTACGCGGTCAGGTCGGTGGTTTGCGTGGCTTCAATCTGTCCCTCGCTTATGTGCTGCCGATGGCTGCGTGCTTCGCGCTGCTTGGGGCGCTGATGGGGCTGTTCGGCGCGCAACTGAATTTGCAGGCGCGGCTGCAATCAGCGTGGGTGCTTGTGCCGTTCGCGATGTTCTTTGCGGTGTTCGCGCTGGCGATGTTCGGCGTATTCGAGCTGAAACTGCCGCACTTCATCAGCAGCCGTCTCGACCGGATCGCCGGCCGCACTGAAGGCGGCTCGCTGTGGGGTGCCGCGGTATTGGGTGTGGTGTCGAGTCTGCTGGTATCGCCATGCGTTTCCGCCCCGCTGGCCGGCGCGCTGCTTTATATAAGCGCCAGCGGCGATGCGCTGGGCGGCGGCCTGAAGCTGTTCATGCTCGGCCTCGGCATGGGCGCGCCGCTGCTGTTGGTGGCCACCGGCGGCGCAGCGTGGCTGCCGAAAAGCGGGCCGTGGATGATGTACGTGAAGAACGGCATCGGCGTGTTGCTGCTCGGGCTGGCGATCGGTTTGCTCAGCCGGGTGTTGCCGGGGCAGATCACGTTGCTGCTGATCGGCCTGCTGGCCGGTGGCGTCGGCCTGTTCCTCGGCGCTCTGGAATTCGTCTACAAACCGCCGCGCAAACGCCTCGGCCAACTGCTGGGCCTGTTCCTGCTGTTTTATGCGCTGGCCTGCTGGTACGGCGCGTTCAGCGGGCAGACCGATCCTTTGAATCCGATAGCCCCGGCACGCCTTGCCGACAGCGGCTCGACTGCGCAAAACAGTGGTTCGTGGCAGACCGTCAGCACCCCGGCGGAACTGGATCGAGTGCTCCTCGAAGCGAAAACCGCCGGCACCCCGATGCTGCTCGACTGGTACGCCGACTGGTGCATCAGCTGCAAAGTCATCGAACACGAAGTACTCAATGACGCCACGGTCGTCGATCGGCTCAAGGGCTATCGGCTGATACGCTTCGATATCACCGCAAGCAATGCCGAACAGCGCACCCTGCTCGACCGCTACAGCCTGTTTGGCCCACCGGCGCTGATGTTCTTCGGCAAGGACGGGGCGGAACGTCGCGATGTGCGGGTGATCGGCGAGATCAACGCCAGCGACTTCGCCGAACGTGTTGCCAAAGCGAATGACCGGATTTAATCAGTCAGTCACATATTTTGCGCAAACATCGGTCATCGTGCTGGCTATTGCAGAGAACTGGACAGTCACAAAGTCTTTGCGGCATAGTCGCCGGGTTCTGACGAAGGCTCACCCATAACAAGGAACACGCAGATGGCAACGCTACTGGTGCTGCACGGCCCCAACCTGAACCTGCTCGGCACCCGGGAACCCGGGACCTACGGGTCGACCACCCTGGCGCAGATCAATCAGGATCTGGAACGCCGCGCCCGTGAAGCCGGCCATCATCTGCTGTATCTGCAAAGCAACGCCGAGTACGAATTGATCGACCGCATCCACGCCGCACGCGGCGAGGGCGTGGACTTCATTCTGATCAACCCGGCAGCATTTACACACACAAGTGTCGCATTACGTGACGCGCTGCTGGGAGTGAGCATCCCATTCATCGAAGTGCATTTGTCCAACGTGCACAAACGCGAACCTTTCCGCCATCACTCTTACTTCTCCGATGTAGCGGTAGGAGTGATCTGCGGCCTTGGCGCCAGCGGTTATCGACTGGCCCTGGAGGCTGCACTAGAGCAGCTTGAACAACAAGCTATACGCCCCTGACCGACCCTTGGGAGTTGATGATTCATGGATATCCGTAAAGTTAAGAAACTGATCGAATTGCTGGAAGAGTCCGGCATCGACGAGCTCGAGATCAAGGAAGGCGAAGAGTCCGTACGCATCAGCCGTCACAGCAAGACCCCGGCGCAGCAGTACTACGCTCCGGCTCCGATGCAGGCTCCGGCCGCTGCACCTGCCGCCGCTGCCGCTCCGGTTGCTGCTGCCGCAGCTCCAGCTGCCGCTGCTGCTCCAGCGCTGAACGGCACCGTTGCCCGTTCGCCGATGGTCGGCACCTTCTATCGCAAATCTTCGCCAACCTCGCCGTCCTTCGTTGAAGTCGGCCAGACCGTGAAGAAAGGCGACACCCTGTGCATCGTCGAAGCCATGAAGATGATGAACCACATCGAAGCTGAAACCAGCGGTGTGATCGAGTCCATCCTCGTCGAAGACGGCCAGCCGGTTGAGTACGACCAACCGCTGTTCACCATCGTTTGAACTGCGGAGAGCCTTTGATGACTGCGAAGTTGGAAAAAGTTCTGATCGCTAACCGCGGTGAGATCGCCCTGCGGATTCTGCGTGCCTGCAAAGAGATGGGCATCAAGACCGTCGCCGTTTACTCCAAGGCCGACAAAGAGCTGATGCACCTGGGTCTGGCAGACGAATCCGTCTGCATCGGCCCGGCTTCTGCCGCTCAGTCCTACCTGCACATCCCGGCAATCATTGCGGCCGCTGAAGTGACTGGCGCTACCGCCATTCACCCAGGCTACGGTTTCCTCGCGGAAAACGCTGATTTCGCCGAGCAGGTCGAGAACTCCGGCTTCGCCTTCATCGGCCCGAAAGCCGAAACCATTCGCCTGATGGGCGACAAGGTATCGGCCAAGCACGCGATGATCGAAGCGGGCGTGCCAACCGTTCCAGGTTCCGACGGCCCGCTGCCGGAAGACGAGGAAACGGCACTGCGCATCGGTCGTGAAGTCGGCTACCCGGTGATCATCAAGGCCGCCGGCGGCGGTGGTGGTCGCGGCATGCGCGTGGTGCACAAGGAAGAAGACCTGATCGCCTCGGCGAAACTGACCCGCTCCGAAGCAGGCGCGGCGTTCGGCAACCCGATGGTCTATCTGGAAAAATTCTTGACCAACCCGCGTCACGTCGAAGTGCAGGTTCTGTCCGACGGCCAGGGCAACGCCATCCATCTGGGCGACCGCGATTGCTCGCTGCAACGCCGTCACCAGAAGGTTCTCGAAGAAGCGCCGGCACCGGGCATCGACGAGAACGCGCGCAAGGAAGTCCTGGCCCGCTGCGTCAAGGCGTGCACCGACATCGGCTACCGTGGCGCCGGCACCTTCGAGTTCCTGTACGAGAACGGTCGTTTCTACTTCATCGAAATGAACACCCGTGTTCAGGTGGAGCACCCGGTTTCGGAGATGGTCACCGGTATCGACATCGTCAAGGAGATGCTCAGCATCGCCGCTGGCAACAAGCTGTCGTATACCCAGGATGATGTGGTCATCCGCGGTCACTCGCTGGAATGCCGGATCAACGCCGAAGACCCGAAAACCTTCATGCCGAGCCCGGGTACGGTCAAGCATTTCCACGCTCCAGGCGGCAACGGCGTTCGCGTCGATTCGCACCTGTACAGCGGTTATGCCGTTCCGCCGAACTACGACTCGCTGATCGGCAAGCTGATCACTTACGGCGCGACCCGCGACGAAGCCATGGCCCGCATGCGCAATGCCTTGGACGAAATCGTGGTTGACGGGATCAAGACCAACATCCCGCTGCACCGTGATCTGACCCGTGACGAAGGCTTCTGCAAAGGGGGCGTGAACATTCACTACCTCGAGCACAAGCTGGCTGGCGAGAAGCACTAAGCTTCAGCCCGCACCAGACAAGGCCGCCTTCGGGCGGCTTTGTTGTTTCCGAAGGTTTCATCTGCTCACACATTCCCCGCTCCCACAAAACCGTCGCGCTCGCGTAAACTTGCGCGCTTCTCGCAGGCCGCTAGGCTGCAATCAATCTTTTTCACAGGTGCCCGCCATGCCTTGGCTGCAAGTAAGACTCGCCATCAGCCCGGAACAAGCCGAAACCTACGAAGACGCTTTCCTTGAAGTGGGCGCCGTTTCGGTGACCTTCATGGACGCCGAAGATCAGCCGATCTTCGAACCGGAACTCAATACCACCCCGCTGTGGGCGCACACCCACCTGCTGGCCCTGTTCGAGGGCGGCACCGAAGCCGCCCCGGTACTGGCCCACCTGGAACTGCTGACCGGCAGCCCGCTGCCCGAGCACCACAGCGAAGTAATCGAAGACCAGGACTGGGAACGCAGCTGGATGGACGGTTTCCAGCCGATGCGCTTCGGCCAGCGCCTGTGGATCGTGCCGAGCTGGCATGCCGCACCGGAGCCGGACGCGG
Organism: Pseudomonas sp. B707; assembly: GCF_022496685.1. Classification (NCBI taxonomy): domain Bacteria; kingdom Pseudomonadati; phylum Pseudomonadota; class Gammaproteobacteria; order Pseudomonadales; family Pseudomonadaceae; genus Pseudomonas; species Pseudomonas sp. B707. The sequence continues at coordinate 78,060 of NZ_WTVE01000036.1, forward strand.
TCAACCTGCTGCTGGACCCGGGCCTGGCATTCGGCACCGGCACCCACCCGACCACCGCCCTGTGCCTGGAATGGCTGGACGGCCAGGACCTGAAAGACTGCAACGTGCTGGATTTCGGCTGCGGCTCGGGGATTCTGGCGATTGCCGCCCTGCTGCTCGGCGCGAAAGAAGCCGTGGGCACCGACATCGACGTGCAGGCACTCGAAGCCTCCCGTGACAACGCCGGCCGCAACAACATCGCTGACGAACTCTTCCCGCTGTACCTGCCGGAAGACTTGCCGCAGGTCAAAGCCGACGTACTGGTGGCCAACATTCTGGCCGGTCCGCTGGTTTCCCTGGCGCCGCAACTGTCCGGTCTGGTCAAGTCCGGCGGGCGCCTGGCGCTGTCCGGGATCCTCGCCGAACAAGGTGACGAAGTCGCTGCCGCCTACGCGCAGGACTTCGATCTCGACCCGATCGCCAATCGTGATGGCTGGGTGCGCATCACCGGCCGTCGGCGCTAGAATGACCGCCTGCTCAATCCGGATCGCCGCATGACCGACAGCTTCGTCACCCAGTGCCCGCATTGCCAAACCAGTTTCCGTGTCAGCCACGCTCAGTTGAGCGTGGCCCGCGGGGTGGTTCGTTGCGGCTCCTGCCTGCAAGTGTTCAATGCCGCCAAGCAATTGCTGGAGCAACACGCAGGCAAGGAAGCGGTCACGCCAGTGGCGCCGTTGATCAGCGAACCACCGCCGATCAGCGAGCCTGCGCCTGTCGAGCCGCCGGCCATCGTCGAAACGCCCGAGCCGCGCGCCATCAGCCAGAAGCAATGGAGCGCCGCCGAGCTGGATCTGGACAGCCTGGATCTGGACGAAGAACTGGCCCGCCTCGAGCAACGGGAAATCCAGCCGACCACCGAGTTCGGCCGCCCGCGCGAAGACGCTCTGAGCGCCCGCCGCGACAGCCACGAACCGGAAGACACGACGTGGCCGGACAGCCTGTTCAGCGAACCGGCAGAAGAGCGCGCACCCGAAGTCGAAGAGGAACCCGACGCCGTTGAGCCCGAGCCAATCAAACCGGAGCGCACCGAGCCTTCGCTGTCGCTGGAGCCGGTGGATCTCGACGACGAACCGCCGATCCCGCAACTGCGTCTGCACGATCCGATCGACCCGAATGCCCGCCGCGAACGCCTGTCGGCCAGCGATGACGTCGACGACGAACTGCCACTGATCGAAGCCCCGCGCAAAAAGCGCGAACGCGTCGAATCCAGCGTTCGCGCCGAAGCCTTGCAGGATCTGACCGACGATCCGCTGCAACTGGACTGGCAAAAACGCCGCTCGCCCTGGGGCCGCCGCCTGCTCTGGCTGTTGCTGATCGTGCTGGCCGCCGCCGGTCTGGGCGGACAGTACATCGCCTATCACTTCGATGAACTGGCGCGCCAGGATCAATACCGGCCGTGGTTCCAGCAACTGTGTCCGCAAGTCGGCTGCACGGTGCCGTCCAAGGTGGATATCGCCAAGATCAAGAGCAGCAACCTGGTGGTGCGCAGCCACCCGGAATTCAGCGGTGCGCTGGTGGTGGACGCGATCATTTATAACCGCGCGCCGTTTTCGCAGCCGTTTCCGCTGCTGGAGCTGCGCTTCGCCGACCTTAACGGTCACCTGATCGCCAGTCGTCGCTTCAAGCCCGGCGAATACCTCAACGGCGACCTCGAAGGCATGGCGGAAATGCCGCCGCAGACGCCGATCCACATCGCCCTGGACATCCTCGATCCAGGCCCGAAAGCCGTGAACTACAGCCTGAGTTTCCACTCGCCCGAGTGAAACGCTTCACCGCTCCCGGATTGACGGCAGTTTTCTGACTGCGCAGCGCGCGACCAAACCGCCGGTAATAACAGAATAACTGTTCAGATTTTGTTCAATTCAGCCTTTATCCAGTCATCGAGAGCGGGTATCATGCCAACCCTTTTTCGAACTCTCATGATCCGGCCCCACTTCAGGGAAGTCCTATGTCGGCGGTACGCATCGGCCCATATACATTGCAGAACGGCTTGATCCTCGCCCCGATGGCGGGTGTCACCGACCAGCCCTTTCGTCAGCTGTGCAAGCGTTTGGGCGCAGGGCTTGTAGTCTCGGAAATGGTCACCAGCGACATGAGCCTGTGGAACACCCGCAAGTCGCGCCTGCGCATGATCCACGAAGGCGATCCCGAGCCACGCTCGGTGCAGATCGCCGGTGGCGATGCGCAGATGCTGGCGGATGCGGCCCGGGCCAACGTCGAACTGGGCGCACAGATTATTGATATCAACATGGGTTGCCCGGCGAAGAAGGTCTGCAACAAGGCCGCCGGCTCCGCGTTGTTGAAGGATGAGGCACTGGTTACCGAGATCCTGCATGCCGTCGTGGCGGCAGTTGATGTGCCGGTGACCCTGAAGATCCGCACCGGATGGGATCGCGACAACAAGAACGGCCTGACCGTGGCGAAGATCGCCGAGCAGGCCGGGATCACGGCGCTGGCGGTGCATGGCCGCACCCGCGCCGACCTGTACACCGGCGAAGCCGAGTACGACACCATTGCCGCGATCAAGCAGGCAGTGTCGATTCCGGTCTTTGCCAACGGCGACATCGTATCGCCGGAAAAGGCCCGCTACGTGCTCGACGCGACCGGTGCCGATGGCCTGTTGATCGGCCGGGCTGCCCAGGGGCGGCCATGGATTTTTCGCGAGATCGAACACTTCCTGCGTACCGGCGAAAAACTGCCGGCGCCGGAGCTGATCGAGGTGGAACGCATTCTGCTTGAGCATCTGGCCGCCCTTCACGCCTTCTATGGGGACGTGATGGGCGTGCGAATTGCCCGCAAGCATGTGGGCTGGTATCTCGCAACCTTGCCGGGCGCCAGGGAATTTCGCGCCCACTTCAATCGTTTGGATGGTACGGAAACACAATGCGCCAACGTTCGGGAGTTCTTCGCCGAACGTTACAAGAGCCTGACAGGGGACGGAGAAGGGGTGGCCGCATGACGATGATGACCGAGACTTTAGTGAGTGGAACAACACCCGTGAGCGACAACGTGAATTTGAAACAGCACCTCAATACCCCGAGCGAAGAAGGCCAGACCCTTCGCGGGAGTGTCGAGAAGGCGCTGCACAATTATTTCGCCCACCTTGAGGGCGCGTCCGTCACGGACGTGTACAACCTGGTGCTCTCCGAAGTCGAGGCTCCCCTGCTCGAAAGCGTGATGAACTACGTCAAGGGCAACCAGACCAAGGCCAGCGAGCTGCTCGGACTGAACCGCGGCACGCTGCGCAAGAAACTCAAGCAGTACGATCTGCTGTAAGCATTCAATCAAACCAGAAAGGCGCCCGCGTAAAACCGGTCGCCTTTTTTGCTGACTTCCCTTGCTTTTGATGGAAATTGAGATGACCGACCAGACTACCCGCCTGCCGATCCGCCGCGCCTTGATCAGTGTTTCCGACAAGACCGGGATCCTCGAATTCGCCAGGGAGCTGGAAGCCCTGGGCGTGGAAATCCTTTCCACCGGCGGGACCTTCAAACTGCTGCAGGACAACGGCGTGGCCGCAGTGGAAGTCGCGGATTACACCGGTTTCGCAGAGATGATGGACGGTCGGGTGAAAACCCTGCACCCGAAAATCCACGGCGGGATCCTCGGTCGTCGCGGTATCGACGACGCGATCATGAACGAGCACGGCATCAAGCCGATCGATCTGGTAGCCGTCAACCTGTACCCGTTCGAAGCCACCATCAGCAAGCCAGGCTGCGACCTGCCGACCGCCATCGAGAACATCGACATCGGCGGCCCGACCATGGTCCGTTCGGCGGCGAAAAACCACAAAGACGTGGCCATCGTGGTGAATGCCAGCGATTACGCCAACATCCTGGAAAACCTCAAGGCCGGCGGCCTGACCTACGCTCAGCGTTTCGACCTGATGCTCAAGGCGTTCGAACACACCGCCGCCTACGACGGCATGATCGCCAACTACATGGGCACCGTGAATCAGGCTGCTGACACCCTCAGCACTGAAGGTCGCAGCGAATTCCCGCGCACCTTCAACAGCCAGTTCATCAAGGCTCAGGAAATGCGCTACGGCGAGAACCCGCACCAGAGCGCGGCGTTCTACGTTGAGGCCAAGCCTGCCGAAGTCGGCATCGCCACCGCCACCCAGTTGCAAGGCAAGGAACTGTCGTACAACAACGTGGCCGACACCGACGCCGCGCTGGAATGCGTGAAGAGCTTCGTCAAACCGGCCTGCGTAATCGTCAAGCACGCCAACCCGTGCGGCGTGGCCGTGAGCCCGGACGCCGAAGGCGGCATCCGTCAGGCCTACGAACTGGCCTACGCCACTGACACCGAATCGGCGTTCGGCGGCATCATCGCCTTCAACCGTGAACTGGATGCCGAGACCGCCAAGGCGATCGTCGAGCGTCAGTTCGTTGAAGTGATCATCGCCCCAAGCGTCAGCGAAGAAGCCCGCGCTATTGTTGCAGCCAAGGCCAACGTACGCCTGCTGGCCTGCGGCGAGTGGTCGGCCGATCGCGTTCCGGCCTGGGACTACAAGCGCGTCAACGGCGGGCTGCTGGTACAGAGCCGCGACATCGGCATGATCGGCGCCGACGACCTGAAAGTGGTGACCAAGCGCGCCCCGACCGAACAGGAAGTCCACGACCTGATCTTCGCCTGGAAAGTGGCCAAGTTCGTCAAATCCAACGCCATCGTCTACGCCAAGAACCGTCAGACCATCGGTGTCGGCGCCGGCCAGATGAGCCGCGTGAACTCGGCGCGTATCGCCGCGATCAAGGCTGAGCACGCCGGTCTGCAAGTGGCGGGTTCGGTAATGGCATCGGACGCGTTCTTCCCGTTCCGCGACGGTCTGGACAATGCGGCCAAGGTCGGTATCACGGCGGTGATCCAGCCAGGTGGCTCGATGCGTGATGCTGAAGTGATTGCTGCTGCTGATGAAGCCGGCATCGCGATGGTGTTCACGGGAATGCGTCATTTCCGTCACTGATACACGGCAGCTACAAGCCTCAAGCTGCAAGCTGCAAGAAAGAGCAGTCAGGTATCGCTCCTTCTTGCAGTTGCAGCCTCATTAATTCAGAGCCATAAGCTGTAATCGAGAGTCACACACTCGCTCTTGCTTGCAGCTTGTAGCTTGCAGCTTTCTCCGAAGGAGTCTCTCTTTGAACGTTTTGATCATTGGCAGCGGTGGCCGCGAACACGCCCTGGCCTGGAAAGTGGCTCAGGATCCGCGTGTGCAGAAAGTTTTCGTGGCACCGGGCAACGCCGGCACCGCGATTGAGGCCAAGTGCGAAAACGTCGCCATCGACGTGCTGGCCCTCGAGCAGCTCGCTGACTTCGCCGAGAAAAACGTTTCCCTGACCATCGTCGGTCCGGAAGTGCCATTGGTGGCCGGCGTCGTCGACCTGTTCCGCTCCCGTGGCCTGGACTGCTTCGGTCCGACCGCCGGCGCCGCGCAGCTGGAAGGCTCGAAAGCCTTCACCAAGGATTTCCTGGCACGTCACAAGATCCCGACTGCCGACTACCAGAACTTCACCGAGATCGAGCCGGCCCTGGCTTATCTGCGTGAAAAAGGCGCACCGATCGTGATCAAGGCCGACGGCCTGGCCGCCGGTAAAGGCGTGATCGTTGCCATGACCCTGGCCGAAGCCGAAGACGCCGTGCGCGACATGCTCGCCGGCAATTCCTTTGGCGACGCCGGTTCGCGCGTTGTCATCGAAGAATTCCTCGACGGCGAAGAAGCCAGCTTCATCGTCATGGTCGACGGCAAGAACGTTCTGCCGATGGCCACCAGCCAGGACCACAAACGCGTCGGCGACGGCGACAGCGGCCCGAACACCGGCGGCATGGGTGCTTACTCCCCGGCTCCGGTTGTCACCGCCGACGTGCACCAGCGCGTCATGGACCAGGTGATCTGGCCGACCGTGCGCGGCATGGCCGACGAAGGCAACGTCTACACCGGTTTCCTGTACGCCGGTCTGATGATCGACAAGGCCGGCAATCCGAAGGTCATCGAGTTCAACTGCCGTTTCGGCGATCCGGAAACCCAACCGGTGATGCTGCGTCTGCAATCGAGCCTGGTACTGCTGGTCGAAGCCGCACTGGCCCAGGCACTGGACAAGGTTGAAGCGCAGTGGGATCCACGCCCGAGCGTCGGCATCGTGCTGGCCGCCGGCGGTTACCCGGGCGACTACGCCAAGGGCGCGCCGATCAACGGTCTGGACGCCGCCGCCGCACTGGAAGGCAAGGTCTTCCACGCCGGTACCGCGCTCAAGGACGGCAACGTCGTGACGGCCGGTGGTCGGGTGCTGTGCGCCACCGCCATGGGCGCCAGCGTCGGCGCCGCCCAGGAGCAGGCCTACAAACTGGCCAAGGCCATCGACTGGGAAGGCTGCTTCTACCGCACCGACATTGGCTACCGCGCCATTGCCCGTGAACGCGGTGAGTCTCAGTAATAAGCTACGCTGTGTTTCCGGCAGGGGCTCATCGCCCTTGCCGGACTGTTCCGACGCTGCGCATCGTTATATTCTGGCATCAACCTACGAAGGGATTTCGCCGTGCGCTGGCTCAGGATTGCCATAGGCTTCACCGTCACGCTGTTGACCTTGCTCTGCATGCTCCCGGCCCAGGCCGCGCAAGGCAGTGGCTGGTCGGTATTGCTTGACGATCAGGGCAACCTCCAGCTGAGCGACATCCGCTCCGCCCGCTACACCAATCAATTCAGCCCTATCGAACTTGACCGCCTGACCGCGGCCGAACCCGATGGCGCCCTGTGGCTGCGCTTCAGGCTGGCGCCCGGCAAGCACGAACAAGTGCTGCGGATCTTCGCCCCCGACCTGTCGCACCTCAATCTGTATGTCCTCGACGGCGATCGCCTGATCGAGCAACGCGACACCGGCACCACCCAGCCCCAGGTGGAGCGGCCGCTGCCCAGCAGCGACTTCATGCTGCCGTTGCCGCAGAGCGACAAACCCCTCGACGTCTACCTGCGACTGGTTTCCGATCACCAGTTGCGCCCTTACATCACCTTGCAATCGGCGGTGATGGCCGCGGCCAATCACAACCAGACGCTGATCTACGGCCTGCTGTTCGGCTGTCTGGCGATGCTGATCCTGCATAACCTGATCCGCTACGCCTACACCCGCTCGCGCAGCAGCCTGTGGCTCGCAGTGTGTGAAGGCCTGTTGAGCCTGAGCCTGTTGCTGTTGCTCAACCTCGCCGGTCCGTGGCTGCCGAACTGGCATGCGATCCAGACCCCCGGCGCCTATCTGGCCCTGCTGCTGACCGCTCCGGCGGGCCTGATGTTCGCCTACCGTTTCTTCGCCCCGCTCGGCCCGCATCCGCTGAACAAGCTGCTGATCGGCGACATCCTGTTCATCGTGATCTGCAGCCTGTTGCTGTTGTTCGTCAACACCCTGCCGCTGAACATCATCACCTATGCGCTGGTGGCCCTGGCCGGGCTGAGCATGTTGCTGGTGGCGTTCTATCACTGGCAGAAAGGCTACCGCCCTGCCCGCTTGTTCGTCGCCGCGATGGTGGTGTTCAACATCGGCACGCTGATCATCCTCCCGGCCTTGCTGGGGCTGACCCTGGTCGCGCCGCAAGGCCTGATCATGACCCTGATGGGTTTCATCTGCATCAGTGGCCTGCTGATGAGCATCGCCCTCGGCGAGCGTCAGCGCAGCATCACCGAAAGCCGTTTCAGCATCAGCCGCGACCTGGCCGCGAGCAACGCCGAGATCAACGCCAAGGCCGAGTTCCTGGCCAAGATCAGCCACGAGATCCGCACGCCGATGAACGGCGTACTGGGCATGACCGAACTGCTGCTTGGCACGCCGCTGTCGGTGAAACAGCGCGATTACGTGCAAACCATCCACAGCGCCGGTAACGAACTGCTGACGCTGATCAACGAGATCCTCGACATCTCGCGGCTCGAGTCCGGGCAGATCGAACTCGACGACGTGCAGTTCGACCTCAACGCGCTGATCGACGATTGCCTGAGCATCTACCGCGCCAAGGCCGAACAACAGAACGTCGAGCTGATCAGCTTTATCCAGCCGCAAGTGCCACGGGTCATCAGTGGTGATCCGACGCGCCTGCGCCAGACGTTGCTGAGCCTGCTGGAAAACGCGCTGAAGAAAACCGAAGAAGGCGAAGTGCTGGTGGTCGTCGCCCTCGACGAGCGTAGCGCCGGCCCCCGCCTGCGCATTGCCGTGCAGGACAGCGGCCAGCCGATGGATCAGGAAGAACGCGACGCGCTGATGCACGCCGAGTTGCACAGCAAGCACTTCCTGTCGGCCAACCGCCTGGGCGGCAACCTCGGTCTGGTGATCGCCCGCCAATTGATCCGTCTGATGCAGGGCGAGTTCGGCATCAAGAGCGGCGCCAGCCAGGGCAGCACGCTGTGGCTGACCCTGCCGCTGGACCCTGATCGCCTGGAGCATCCGACCTCGGACCTCGACAGCCCGCTGCAAGGCGCACGCGTGCTGGTGGTCGACGACAACGACACCTGCCGCAAAGTGCTGGTGCAGCAATGCAGCGCCTGGGGCCTGAACGTCAGCGCCGTGCCGTCGGGCAAGGAAGCCCTGGCCCTGCTGCGCACCAAGGCGCATTTGCGTGATTACTTCGACGTGGTCCTGCTCGACCAGAACATGCCCGGCATGACCGGCATGCAACTGGCCGCCAAGATCAAGGAAGACCCGAGCCTGAACCACGACATCCTGCTGATCATGCTCACCGGTATCAGCAATGCGCCGAGCAAGATCATCGCGCGCAACTCGGGGATCAAGCGCATCCTGGCCAAACCGGTGGCCGGCTACACCCTCAAGACCACGCTGGCTGACGAACTGAACCAGCGCAATCGTGGCCAGGTGGTGTTCCAGCCACAGGTTGCGAGCACTGCGGCGCCGGTCAAGGTGCCGAGCGATTTCCGCATTCTGGTGGCCGAAGACAACACCATTTCGACCAAGGTAATCCGGGGCATGCTCGGCAAACTCAACCTGCAACCGGACACCGCCAGCAATGGCGAAGAAGCCTTGCAGGCGATGAAAGCCCAGCGCTACGACCTGGTGCTGATGGACTGCGAAATGCCGATCCTCGACGGCTTCTCCGCCACCCAGCAACTGCGGGCCTGGGAAGTCGGCAATCAGCGCATCCGCACGCCGATCGTGGCGCTGACCGCGCACATCCTCGCCGAACACAAGGAGCGTGCGCGCCAGGCCGGGATGGACGGGCACATGGCCAAACCGGTGGAGCTGTCGCAACTGCGTGAGCTGATCGAGCACTGGGTGGCCCAGCGTGATCAGCAGAACCGTGCGACGACACAACCGTCGTGAGCCGACAGACACGATATCGCCTGTTAGACTCCCCCCGACTTTCCCCGCCAGCGAGCCCGCGCCATGCTCCACGTGTTATTCAGTGTTTACCTGAAGATGCTGGTGCTCTACAGCCCGTTCTTCGTGTTGTCCTGCTTCATCAGCCTGACCCGCGGTTACTCGCGCAAGGAGCAACGCCGTCTGGCCTGGAAAGTGGCGGTCGCCACCCTGGTTTCGAGCGTGTTGCTGTACCTGTTCGGGCGGGTGATTTTCGATGTATTCGGCATCACGGTGGACGCCTTCCGCATCGGCGCCGGCAGCGTGCTGTTCATTTCCGCTCTGGGCATGGCGCAGGGCAAGTCGGCCGTGCAGACCGACAACGTGCAGCAGGACGTGACGATCGTTCCGCTGACCATTCCGCTGACCGTCGGCCCCGGCACCATCGGTGCTTTGCTGGTGATGGGCGTCAGCCAGCCGCACTGGGACGACAAGCTGTTCGCGATCATGAGCATCGCCCTCGCCAGTTTCACGGTTGGCGTGGTGTTGTACCTGTCGAACCGCATCGAACGCATTCTCGGCGATCAGGGTTTGCAGATAGTCAGCCGCCTGATGGGGCTGTTCGTGTGCGCACTGGCGGCGCAGATCATCTTCACCGGGGTCAAAGGCTATCTGGTGCCTTGAACCCTCAAACGAAAAGACCGCCGACGGCAACGTCGGCGGTCTTTTTTCGTCAGCGCCCGCGTACCGTCAACCCGCAGACTCGACGGTCTTCTTCGCATCCGCCTGATCGATCAATGCTTTCAGCGTCACGCCCTCGGCGCCCTCCTTGCGCACCTTCAGCCAGCGCACCAGCGTCGACACCTGGCACGGACGCAGGCCCTTGACCTCAAGCATGGCATCGCCCCGCAGCGAGGGATCTGATGCATCCGCATTGCGTATCAGCACACAGTGCTCACTGTCGGGATCGATCACCACCAGGTGATCGTCGACCATCCCCACTTCGAGCTTGTGTGGATCGGCCATGGTCAGGATCAAGCGACTCATGACCGCGGGAAAACCCACCAGCGGATAACGGCAATCAACCACCAACGAATCGAGCTTGCGCATCAGCGCCTCGGACAGATGCCACTTCATCCAACCGCGCCCTACCCGCAGAACCAGCGTGCGCACATCGTCCGGGATCACCGGCAGAAGATCGTAGGCATCCACCCGTCCCTCGAGCACCAGCACGTCACCCGTGCGCTGGACGTAATCCAGCGGCTTGATCTGGCGCATGCTCGGATAACCCTGAACGACCCGCTCGCGCGATTCATGCAACAAGACTTCAGCGTACTTTCGGGTTCCAAGTAGCTCGTAATCCTCCGGCAGGTCGACAGCGGGAATCTGGATCAGCCGTGCACTGTCAGCGATATACCACTGCACACTGGCCTCCTGAGAAGCGATAGAGATGAATGGACGATGCGCTGCGTTCGCCAGCAAGGCTTGCAAGTCTCTGATCAGATGCTCGCCATGGGCCGCCAGCCAATCGTGTTGCACGCCAATGATCTGCGGTGGTTCCTGATGCTCCAGTTGCAGCACCACGCCTTCGCGCGTCGTGCCCAAGAGACCGGCACCGTCGACCCGTACATCGGCAAAGCGCCACGCCGTCCACTGCTGCTCTGGTTTTGGCAGCATCCAGCTTTGCAACAACTGCGAGCCGTCTCCGAATGCCGCCTGCAGTTGATGCGGATCGATAAACGTCTGGCGCCAGACCTCGCCACTTTCGGGCTCGAACAGCCACGCCGATTGATTGTCCGGTGTCATGCCCAGCAACCGGAGCTGTGTTGGTTGCGCGTCACACAACAACAAGCGGTTGTCCACGTACCAGGCGTGCAAGCGCGCATCCCCGGCAGTATTGGCAATGCCGACAATCGGGAACTGCTCGACTGCGTATTGTCGGGCGATGGCGTCGAGCGCCAGCCACCATTGTTTGCGCCCCTTGAGCCAGGACTCGGTCAGACCCGCAAAACGCACTTCACCGTCAGCGCCGATTTCGAATGACAATCCGTCCTCGGTGCGGGCCTGATAGCCATTGTGTTCAGCCGTCACCTGCTTCAGGCGCTCGGGCTGCACCCAGCGGTGCGACCACTGAATCTGTTCCAGCGTCACGGTGCGCTGCACCCGGCACAGGCTCTGGAACTGCCGGTCGTAGATGACAAACACGTCGCCGTCATCACTGGGCGTCAGCAGCATCAGCTCGTTCAGGTTCTGGATCGAGTCGGGCCAGGCGCGGGCATGGTGGCGGCGCGGTACCGGGCGCACGATCAGGTTGTCACGAGTACGGACCCAGGCCATGTCCCGAGCGTTGTCTTCGATCTTCCAGCAGACCGAAACGTAAGCAGCGAACTGCCAGTCGACCGTGGCGTAGCCTTTGTCTGCATCGACCGGTTTGAGCGATACCCAATCACCCAGTACCGATGTCCAGGCAGGCAACGGCGTGCCGTCATCGAGCAACGTCTGGAAACCCGGCTCAAGTCCACGGGTAACCGAGCTCAGCCACAGTTCACCTTCATGAATCAGGTAGTTGAGGCGCTCACGCGTACCGTCCTCATACGCGTATTCCTGCACCACATGGACGACACCCTGCCCATCGGCTTCGACGCTACGAATCGTGCTGACGCCGGTGCGTCGAAACATCAAACGAAAGCGATGACTGAGCAGGCCGGTGCCGGCATCGACCTGACAGATATCGTAGCCAATCGGATCATGGAAAAATGCCGAATCGCCGGCCACCACCGACAACAGCCCTTCATCGTCGAACACCTCGTCGTTGCGGATATAGAGGATCCGGTCCTGCACAGCGTCATACCAGCCATTGGTGTAACGCGGCGCCTTGATGTTCTCGAACGGAATCAGATAGTCGTGGATCGGCGTATAGCGCAGCCCCAATCGATGGGCTCGCGCCAGGTCTTGCAGATGATCCTGCAGGACCTGGCCGTTCAGGCCTCTGGGCGCCTGTTCTTCCAGAAGATCCAGTTCAGTCCGTTTATTGCCGGCAATCCGGAAGAGCCGGCCATTTTCGATCAGCAGGGAAATCTCCGGGGCAATGTCCGCCGTCACCTTGAACTCGCAACCTTTGATACCGAACTGCCCGTTGCTGCCCAGCACGATGTCCTTCTCGACGGCCCACGGCGCGACAATGATCCAGCGGTCCTTTTGTTTGCCCACTGACGTCAGTCCGACATTGACGCCGGGGTTGAGCACGAGTGTGCATGTGCCTCCACCACCCTGAATCCGATAGCTGACCTGCTCGCGCCAAGGCTCGGGGATCACCGGCACAACCAGTTTGCGCGCCTGCGCATCCAGCGTGACCCGGATCTCGGTCGGGCGATAATCGGGGTACATCCGATGGACAATGTAATGGCTGGGGAACGAGTAGAACGAAAACAGGAACAGCCACTGACCGTCCGCTTTTTTCTTCTCCAGACGCCGGGCGATGTCGAAACCCTTGTCGTGGCGCTGTGATGCGAACGGCAGGATCTGGTACTCGTAGCGATAGCAGGTAAGCGGCGTGCACGGCAAGACAATGGCCTGCTCGGCGGACGGTGAGAACTTCATCTCGGCTGGATAGCCCAGTTCTTTGCTGAGGTGGATCGCTCGCGGGTAATCGACCTCGAACTCCGGCACGCCGAAATGATCGCGCAGCGGGTAAAGACGGGTGCTGTCGAGCAGCAGTTTGCCGGTGCTCAGGTCCAGACCATTGATGATCAGCGACGGTCGTGGCAACCAGGCACCTTGCTCGCCGCTGTAGTGAAATCCGTCCCCGTGATGCGCCTGCTCCAGTTCCGCAAAAAACAGCCCGACCGCCTTCGCTTCTTCAGCGATGGTGGCAAAGCTCTGCGCCAGCGCAGTCACGCCAACCGCAAGGCCACCCAGAATCACCCCGGCGCCTCCCAGCACCGCTGCTGCCGTACCCGCACCGGCAAACGCTGCGCCAAGCCCCGCGCCGGTGAGGGCCAGACTGCTGGCATCGAAGGTCAGCTGGGTGGCGTAGGTGGCTGTCTCCACATCATTACGTGCCGTCGCCAACTGATAGATATCGAAACCGACATTGGCCAGACCCAACACCGCGCCGACGCCTTCGTTGCCCAAATGCCCGGCCACAGCGCCGAGGGATCTGCCGGTCAACGGCTCGAGCGCTTCGCCGACCACCTTCGCAGTGGTGCGGGCGATCAGTTTTTCATCGCGCAGCGCGGCCTGCACCAGACCGATCAGTCCCGCCACATCGACCACATTGCCATGCACCAGTTGTGCGTAATTGACGTAGGCATGCCACTGCACCGCCGTTGTCAGTGTGCGGTCTTCGCCTTCGCGACCACGCAAAGCATTCATCAAGGCCTGCACCGCGAAACCGGCATTGAGCGTATGCACTGCCGCTGCCTCGGTCGGATCCACAGCATCACCGACCGGACGCTTGCGCCCCAGGCTCGAAAACAGGTCAGTCAGGTAATTTTTGATTCGCAGCAGGCGATCATCCCGGCTGACGACCGTGGCGACCAACTCGCCGGTCTGTGGATCGATCATGCCCACCCGATAACTGCCCTCGGGCGTCACTTCCAGCGAGTCGAACAACGGCACAAGAGGCGTCACCGAGTCATGGCCCTCCTGCAACCGCGCCGTCATGTCGGCAATCTCCCCGCCCCACCAGTCATTGTCTGAAGACAACAGTGCCTTGCCCAGCCGCGAGTTCTCCATCAGCGTTCGTCCGTGAGCACTGTTCATCCTCTGGCGAACCGACCTGAACGGTTTGTCCGGCAGCGGCTCGTCCCTGAGCAATTGACTTACCTTGCTGCCGTTCGACAGGTTCAGATCGGCGACTTTTTCCCCATGTACATCGATCAGATCGAACTGTGGCCGGCCAGGTTTGCCGTACACGGCGTAATGACGGGCGATCTGTGCCTGCTTGAAAAATTGCCCAAGGGCCATTCTGAAGGTTACGGAGCTGTCGAACTGGAACAGGCCGAAGTTCGGATCGTAGAAGTGATAAATGACCGTACTCCCGTGTACAGTCCGAGCCACCAGCATCGAGTGGTTATCCGAGTTGAGCATCAGGGTTCGCGGCCCCACGGACGCCTCGAGTGTCGCGACCATCTTGTCCAGATCGCCCCGCCCCAGCGCCGTGCCCACATCGGCTGCGTTCACGCCACGCATTTCCTCCAGCGCGGCCAGAAACGCCTTCGAGTCCGGGTGCTCCGGCTCAAGCACCGCCAGAAAGAATCGCTCGCGCAATTGCCGGGTCGCTCCCTCGCCCTGTGTGAGGGCGGCCCCCATCGCCAGCGCCAGCGGAAAACAGCGGCCGGCCGCAGTGTCACCCGGCCCGTGCATCAACAAATCCTGAGGCACCATTTTGACAGTGCCGGCCTCGAACTGACTGAGCACCTGTTCCAGCCGCTCCAGAACCTGTTCGCGGTGTTCCTGAGTGGCGAGCCGCTGGATCTGCGCCACCTGACGCCCCCAGTCAAACAGTGTCGCAGTGTTGGCCAAGGCATTCTTTTTCAGGCCAAGTGCGGTGACCGGATGCGCGGGCAATTCATCACCCACACTGGACATGCCTGCCATGAACGCAGGTGCGCGGTGCTGATAGAGATGCTGTTCAATCGCCGCATAGCGCCCTGCCGTACCGCGCTCACTGAGGCTGTTGATCAGATTGTCCAGCGTACTGCGCAAGGCGGAAAAGCTTTGAGCGTCCAGTGAATCAGCGCCCAGCAATGCTCCGATGGTCAAACGCTGCAACGGGGTGAGCTGTTCGAGTTGCCAGGAACCGGCGCCCAACCCGATCAACAGCTCATCCAGTGCGAGGCTCTGGGCAACCGGATTTTTCGGGAATGCCGGTGGCCGCAGGCGAGTGTCCTGATTGCGGATGGCCTGACGATCATCGAAGCTCAGCGGCAACCTTTCAGCGAACACAAGGGTGCCGTCGTGACCGTTCGTCATCGCCTTGGTGAACGGCTCGCCGAGGTGATCAGCCATCCGCTGCAACAGCTCGGTATTCAGGACATGACGTCCTTCGATGAGCGGCCAGCCGAGTTCGAATTCGACGGTCGTCTGTTTCAACAACTCAGCGATGTTCCCGGCGTAGCGGGTCTTGAATTGGCCATCGCGCCAGCGTTGCTGCTCAGTCTCGAGCCACTTCTGAGTATCGGTTTCGTTTTCCTTCCAGGAGTGATCCAGTTCCTCTTCAGTGAGTTGATTGACCGTCTGCAGAGGTGCGATGGCCATTTCCCGCCGTGACGCCTGCGCGCCCTCGGGCGTTAAAAATGCCTTTTCGAAATCGCCGGTGCCATCCTTGATCGCGACCGGTCCGGTCAAATAAATGGTCCCCTCATTTTTTGGTCGGATACCTTCGTTGTGGTATCCGGCTGCGGCATTTGCCAGATAAGACGCAAAGATGGCTTCCATTCCGGGCAAATCAAACAAAGGCCCGTAAGACTTTTCCAGCACTTCACCAGCCAGTGTATCCATGGCTTCATGCTCTTGAAGACTGATACCTCTGTCAGTGGCCAACCGTGCGGTGTCATCGATCAATTCATAGTTGAACCTGAAGCGCTGGAGCACGGACTCAAGTACCGCCGAGCCGGCATGCGCCATCATGTAGGCATTGCTGATCGTGTTTCCCTTTGCCACCGCGCGCAATGCGTAGGGACGGACAAGCAGATCCTGTGGAGGCTGAAACACCTGGGTCAAAGGCGGCCGGCTTTTGGCAAACGCTTGCAGTACCGTGCGATGCTCTTCGGGTATTTGCAACAGCTTGTCTCTGTATTGCCCCCGCAACGCTTGTCGACCTGGCATCCAGTCAGGGTTCTGATCCAGCATCAACTGCAAAACACCAAGTCGAGCATCCTCACCAAAGTCGCTTATATCGACACCTGCAATTTCCTTCAGCAACGGCGGCAAGTTATCGACATCGGTGTAACTGCCGCCCTCAAAGTACAAGACCTCTGCTCTTACGATATCCGATGCCGCCGCCAGGTTGCCCCGCATGCGCATTTCCCGCTGGTAAATATCCCGCAACTTCAAAGGTATTTCCGAACCCGCCAGATCGCGCACGCGAACGTCACCTCCGACCAGCGCATCAATACTTTCCCGGTTCTTTGCCTTCAACACCCGTAAGTCCTGAGAATTCTGACCATAAGCAAGGCTCAACAACTGCACCCTTGCTTCATCGGCTGATTCGCCCTTCGCAACTGCCGCATCAATGTGTTCGCTCATTTGTTGCTTCAACGCAATAGCGCGGGCCACATACATTTCGCCCAATATCTTATCGGAAGTGCTATCGACGCCCCCGTGCTCCATGGCGTCCGCCTTCGCCACCTCGACCATCAAGCGATTGGCCTGCCAGGCCAGCAGCGCATCACTGTCATACCAGACGTTGATCTGATAACCCTGACCAGCCAATACCTGCTTCCAGACATTGATGTAGTCGCGCTGAATCTCGCCGATGCCGCCACCCAGCCAGATGAAGTGCAGGATATTCGGCACTTGCGTAGCGGGCGTTTTCATCAGTTCGACGCTGTAACTCAGACGCGACTCAAAATCGGCGACCCTGGCGCCGATTTCTGAAAGATCAGGTGTCTTCTTGCTGTCCAGGCCCGGAGCAGGCGCCTGTTCCACTTCACGTCGTACCCGCAGGCCATCGAACTCTGCAAGCGCCCGCTTGAATAGCGCGAGCGGTTGCAGAAGCCTTGGCGAATCAAGCAAACCGACACAAGCAAAGTAGTAACGGATCACTTCGTCATGACGAACAGTATTCTTGTAGGGCAACAGCGCCTGTTCAAGATCAGACAACTTGAACAGATTGACGAACTTCACATAGCCGCCATCGACAACATCAACATTAGCATCCTGCATTTTAATACTTCCCTGAGTGGTGAATCATGTGCACTGCCAATCGGCTGGCACACGTCTGCACTGCAAGTAACAAGACTTGCAACACTTAAAAATCATCAATATAAAAACTTGAGCAAGCTTCACAAAATTGAAACTAGTACAAAACAAAAACCAACAACACACACAAAACACTTCAAACAATGTCCAGGGAAATATTCAATAACATCGAGCCAACTATCGAAATAAACAAGCCATTAAAAAAACACATAAAAAAAACAAGGCCGCGAATGGCGAATTCGCGGCCTTGTTTGTTTTATCGATCATTGCCACTCGACAGTGCGGGGATATCAGCCGGCCGGTTTTTCCCCGTACCAGCGCGGCGTATAAACCCACTCCCCGCCCTCGGCTCGAGGGAAAGTGCAGGTAGTGGAAGAACCGATCAGCACCATGGTGCGCATGTCCACTTGCTCCGGAGTCAGCGCGCCCAGTGTCGTGACGCGCAGCGTCTGCCCCGGCCGACCGATATCGCGGCCCAGCACCACCGGTGTTTGCGGTGTGCGGTGTTGCGCGACGATTTCCAGTGCTCGCCCCAGTTGCCACGGACGGGCACGGGAGATCGCGTTGTAGAAGGCCAATGCCAGATCCGCCTCGGCGGCCAGATCCAGACGCTTCTCGATGATCGACCACGGTTTGAGGTTGTCCGACAGCGACATCACGCAGAAGTCATGGCCCAGCGGCGCACCGGCCTGAGCGGCGGTGGCGAGCGACGCCGAAACACCCGGCAGGATTTCCAGATCGACGCTGTGCCACGCCGGATCCGTCGACTCGTGCAATGCTTCAAGCACCGCCGCCGCCATGGCGAACACGCCCGGATCGCCGGACGAAACCACGATCACCGAACGACCCTCAGCGGCCAACCGGAAGGCGTGACGGGCACGCTGCATTTCTTCGCGGTTGTCGGTGCAATGCTGCACCTGATCGTCGCGGAACGGGCCGGCCATGCGCACATAGGTTTCGTAACCCAGCACGTCAGTGGCGCGGGCCAGTTCGGCTTTCACCGCCGGCACCATCAACTCTGCCGCACCCGGGCCAAGGCCAATGACAGCAAGGCGACCACGCGGACGACCGATCTGCGAAACATCCAGCGGCTGTTCGGCCACGGCGATGGCAAGGTCGCGGGATGTTGTGATGATTCGGGCGCCGGGGACTGCATCGCGGGCCAGTTCACCGATGTCACTCGCCGGCGCGGCAAAACGCAACGGCACAGCCAGTTCAAGCGCGGCTTCACGCAATGCCGGGCTGGCCATCTGAACGTCAGCCGCCACCAGACAGGCCAGCGATTGAATTGCCACACCGGCCTGAAGTAACGCATCGCGAATTACATCCGGTAGATCGGCCACATCTATATCGACCGCCACCGCCACGCTACGCGGATAAATCAGCAACTCACTGGCGTTCGCCGCGCGGGCATCGCTGCCCACATGAATCGAGCGCTGCGCCTGTGGATCTTCCGGCAGTTGCGCCTGCTCAAGCCACGGCGCAGCACCGTCGATGCGTACGCTGTGGCCGGCGAGCAAGTCGGAGACAAAACGCTTGCCTTGCTCCAGATCGCCAAGGGCATAACCGCCGGGCGGGTTGAGCAGGCAGGTGCCGAAACGCAATTCGCCGCTGGTGGTGATCGCCGCTGCCACTTCAAGCGCAGCCGCGATCTCGCGGGCCATGACATTCACCCCGCCGAGGCCACCGAGCAGCGGCACCACGGCGCTGCCGTCTTCAGCCACGGCGAGCACCGCTGGCTCGACGCCTTTTTCCAGCAACAGCGGCGCCAGGGTGCGAATGACAATGCCGGCCGCGCACAGGGCAATGATCGGCGTGTCCTGTTGATACAGCTCGCGCAGGGTTGCGCCGAAGTCGCTGTAAGTCAGCTCCGCGCCTTCGACGCGCCCTTTTAGTCCATGAATCTGCGCGGCCGGATAGACCTGCTGAAGACGACGGGCCGTGCCCAGTGCGCCCTGACCGAGAATGACGATGGCCGGTGTGGAATGGGTCATCAGCCTTGCCACCGTTCGCCGGGCACAATGATCAGCGAGAAGTACGGCGACGACATCGGCTCGACCTCATCCAGCGGTACGATCTTCTGGTTGGCCATGGTCGCGCGCTCGACGTACAGCGCACGCTCGGCCAGACCCAGCTCTGCCAACACGTCGCGCACCTTCGGGAAGTTGCGCCCCAGTTTCATGATCACCGCCGCATCGGCATCCGCCAGGCGACGCTTGAGTTCATCGTGAGGCAGCACGCCGGACAGCACCGACAGGCTCTGATTGCGATACACCAGCGGCGCACCCAGCACCGAAGCGCCGCCGAGCATCGAGCAGACGCCCGGCACCACTTCGGCTTCGTAACGGCTGGCGAGGCGATCGTGCAGGTACATGTAGGAGCCGTAGAAGAACGGATCACCTTCGCAGATCACCGCCACGTCGCGGCCGGCCTCCAGATGCGCGGCCACTTCTTCTGCCGCGTCATCGTAGAAATCGCTGATCACTTGCTCGTAGGACAGCGGCGCCGGCAGCACTTCGGTGGTTACCGGGTACACCAGCGGCAGCAGATTCTGCGCGTCCTGCAGATGCGCTTCGATGATGCCGAACGCGTTGCCCTTCTTGCCCTTGGCCACGAAGTACGCCACCACCGGCGATTCGCGCAGCAGGCGCAAGGCCTTGACGGTAATCAGTTCCGGATCACCGGGGCCGACGCCCAGGCCAATCAAACGTCCTTGAGCCTGCATCATTCGATCTCCGTGGCGAGGGCATTGACCGCAGCGGCGGCCATGGCGCTGCCGCCGAGGCGGCCCTGCATGATCACGAACGGCACGCCACGGCTGTTGGCGGCCAGTTCGGCCTTGGATTCGGCGGCGCCGACGAAGCCCACCGGGAAGCCGAGGATCAGCGCCGGTTTCGGGGCGCCGGCGTCGAGCATTTCCAGCAGATAAAACAGCGCGGTCGGCGCGTTGCCGATCACCACCACGCTGCCTTCCAGATGCGGACGCCACAGTTCCAGTGCCGCTGCCGAGCGAGTGTTGCCCAGCTCGCGCGCCAGCTCCGGCACGCTGTCATCGCGCAGGGTGCAGATCACTTGGTTGTTGGCCGGAAGGCGCGCACGGGTCACGCCCTCGGAAACCATCCGCGCATCGCACAGGATCGGCGCGCCAGCGGCCAGCGCATCGCGCCCGGCCTTGCCGGCGCCTTCGGAGAATTGCAACCCGTCGATGGCCTCGACCATGCCGCAGGCGTGGATCACCCGCACCGCGAGTTTTTCCAGGTCGGCCGGGATGCGAGCCAGGTTGGCCTCGCTGCGAATGATCGCGAAGGAGTTGCGATAGATCTCCTGACCGTCGCGGATGTAATCAAGCATCAAGGGGGCTCCGTGAGCGGGCGGCGAGCAGGGTCGCGGCCGCTTCGATAGTAAGGTTGTGAGCGTGCAGCGCGCCGAAACCCGGCAGGGCTGCATCGCGAAAATAGAGATCGTAGTGGCCGGGGCCGACCGCCAGCAGAGTCACCGCTGCCCGATGTGCGGCGGCGCAGGAACGCGGGCAACCGGACAGGTGCACATCAACGGCGTGTGGCAACAGCGCAGCCAGCAGGCGGGCATCGTGTTTGGTGTCGGCCAGGCCTTTGCCGCAGCCGTTGGCGCCGGTGCAGGCGATCAGGTGTGACAGGGGGTCTTCGATGCGGGTCAGCAGGTTCAGCTTGCTCAATTTGTCGAGCACTTGAACCGCATCGGTTTCCTGCACATTGGGCAGCAACAGACTCTGCCAAGGGGTGAAACGCAGGCTGCCGTCACCAAAGGTTCTGGCCAGGTGTGCGGCGCCACGCAGCATGTCCGGATCAAGGCGGCCAAGCGCCGGGGCAGCACCGACATAGACCTGACCGGCCGATTGCTGAGGGTGGATGCCGAGGTGCAAACCCTCCGGTCCGGCTTCGCGCTGCCAATCAGCAGCGGCTTTCAGGCTGATCCGCTGACCGAGTTTTTCCAGGAACACCGGCGCCGGGCATTCATCCAGCAGATGGCGCATTCGCGTCTGCTCCGGTCGGGCCAGATTGAGGAACAGTTCCAGCACCGCGACCACCAGCGCATGTCCGTGCGCAAGCGCCACGGCAGCCAGCGGTCGATCCGTCGGACAACCCGCCAGGCCGAACGCCAGCAGCGTGTCGCCGCGATCTTCGAATGCCGACAACCACAGGTCATGGGGATGTTCGAGCATCGCCAGCGCTTCACCGCCGTCCAGTTGCACGGCGAACTTGGCGCTCAGCTCGTGGAAGCGCGGATGGCTTTGCAGGGTCTCGAGGATCTGCCCGGCCAATGGACGGGTATCGAAGCGCATCTGTCGGTCAATGCCGGCGACGGGGCTGAGCATCAGGTTGCGCACGTCGTCGCCGGCGGCGGTTCGCGGCCCGAGACCGGCGGCCAGCAGGCTTTCGATCAGCGCGGCGGACTGCTCGCCGATCCCGCGAATCTGCAGATTGCCCCGGTTGGTCGCCTCGATCGCCCCGCCGGCAAACCGCTCGGCGGCATTGGCCACCGCATCGGCCTGATCGGCCGTGATCGAACCGCCATCGAGCTTGATCCGGCAGATCCCGCCGTCCAGCGCCTGGACGATACGCAGCAACCCCGGACAGGCCGAGGGGCGTATGGCGTTGGACATCGGACGTTCGTTCAAGGGCTGGCAGCTCTGTGGGAAAGGCGCTTCGCGGGCGAAGGCGCGGTATTATGCCTGCTTTGTCCGACGGCATGAAAAGTCTGCCCGTCGGAACGGCGCGTTTGCGGACACTTTTTTGAGGGGCTACAGATGTCACCCTGGCTGACAGTAGTAGGAATCGGTGAAGACGGCTTCAAGGGCCTGGGCAAGAATGCCCGGCGCGCCTTGATGGGCGCTTCGCGGATCATCGGCGGTCAGCGTCAGCTGGATCTGTTGCCGGTGTGCATCCGTGGCGAGCGCCAGTTGTGGCCGAGCCCGTTTTCCCTGGCCCCGGTGCTCGAGCATCGCGGTGAAGCGGTGTGCGTGCTGGCCAGCGGTGATCCGATGTTCTACGGCGTTGGCGCAAGCCTGGCGCGGCAGGTGCCGGGGGCCGAGATGCTGGTTCTGCCGGCGCCGTCGTCCTGCTCGCTGGCGGCGGCCCGACTGGGCTGGCCGTTGCAGGATGTCAGTGTGCTGTCGCTGGTGGCTCGCCCGCTTGCGGCCCTCAACGCACAACTATTCAGCGGCGTGCGCCTGTTGTTGCTGAGCAATGACGGACAAAGTCCGGCGGCTGTTGCCGCGTTACTGCGTGAGCGCGGATTCGGCGCCAGTCGCCTGAGCATCCTGGAACATCTGGGCGGCAGCGACGAGCGCCGCATCGACGGCACCGCCAACGACTGGAATGATCCGCTCATTGCCGACCTCAACGTGATCGCCATCGAGTGCCTGGGCGATCCAGATACACCACGTCTGTCGCGCCTCGCCGGCCTCCCGGACTCGGCTTTCCAGCATGACGGCCAACTGACCAAACGCGACGTGCGCGCAATCACCCTCGCCCGCCTCGCCCCGACACCGGGCGAACTGCTGTGGGACGTCGGCGCCGGCAGCGGTTCGATCGGCATCGAGTGGATGCGCGCTCACCCGAGCTGCCGCGCTCTGGCCATCGAGGCCGATGATGGCCGACAACAGTTGATTGAACACAACCGCGATGCGCTGGGCGTTCCCGGTCTGCAATTGGTTCGCGGCAGTGCCCCGCAAGCTCTCGCCGGGCTGGAGCGCCCGGACGCGATTTTCATCGGCGGCGGCGTGACCCGCGAAGGCGTGCTCGACACCTGCTGGGAACAACTCAAACCCGGCGGCCGACTGGTCGCCAACGCCGTGACCCTGCAAAGCGAAATGACCTTGATGAGCTGGCGCGAACGCCACGGCGGCGAACTGACCCGCATCCACATTGCCCAGGCGCAGCCGCTGGGCGAGTTCGACACCTGGCGCCAGGCCCTGCCGATCACCCTGCTCGATCTGGTCAAACCCCTCGATGCGTGACGAAACCGCCGAACAACCCGCGCCCTTGCGCAGCGGCCTGACCACCGGCAGCTGCGCCACGGCCACCAGCCTCGCCGCGGCGCGCCTGCTGCTCGGCGGAGCGGTGGCGGACGCCGTGCAGATCGTGTTGCCCAAGGGCAAGCAGGTGCAGATGCGTCTGGAGTTCTGCCGGCTGACCGAAGACGGCGCTGAAGCCGGGACGATCAAAGATGCGGGCGACGACCCGGACGTGACTCACGGTGCCCTGCTTTATTCGCGAGTGCGGCTGATGGCCGAGCCGGGAATCCGCTTCATTGCCGGCAAAGGCGTCGGCACCGTCACTCGGCCGGGGCTGGTGCTGGGCGTCGGCGAGCCGGCGATCAATCCAGTGCCGCGCAAGATGATCAGCGATCACCTGACGCTGCTCGCCGAAGAAACCGGCTATCGCGGCGGCTTCGAGGTGACGGTCAATGTCGAGGGTGGCGAAGCCCTGGCGCTGAAAACCATGAACCCGCGTCTGGGCATTCTCGGCGGCCTGTCGATCCTCGGCACCAGCGGCATCGTCAGGCCGTTTTCCTGCGCGGCATACATTGCCTCGATCCATCAAGGCATCGACGTCGCGAAAACCAACGGCTACCTGCACATCGCCGCCTGTACCGGCAACGCCAGCGAGGACACCATGCGCCGGGTCTACAACCTGCCGGAAATCGCCCTGATCGAAATGGGCGACTTCGTCGGCGCCGTGCTCAAGCACCTGCGCAAAGTGCCTGTGGATAAACTCAGCCTGTGCGGCGGCTTCGGCAAGATCAGCAAACTGGCGGCCGGGCACATGGATCTGCACTCGCGCCATTCGAGCATCGACTTGCCGCAACTGGCCGAATGGGCGGCGGCGATTGGTGCCGACGACGATTTGCAGCAAGCCATTCGCGGGGCGAACACCAGTCAGCAGGCATTGGCGATGGCCAGTGCGGCGGGCGTTGCGCTGGGCGATGAAGTCTGCCGCCATGCTTTGGAGTTCGCCCGTAGCGTGGTGCCGGCGCAGGTTCAGGTCGAGGTGTTTGCGATTGATCGTCAGGGCGGCATCGTTGGCCATGCGGGAGCCTTTGTATGAAGCGAATCTTGTTGCTCGGCGGCGTGACTGAAGCGCTGGCCATCGCGCGCACGTTGGGGCCGGAACACATTTACAGCCTGGCCGGGGTCGGCCGGGTGCCGACCGATCTGACGTGTCAGGTGCGCGTCGGCGGCTACGGTGGCGCCGAAGGTCTGGCGCAGTTCATTCGCGACGAAGGCATCACACTTTTGCTCGACGCGACCCACCCCTACGCCGCACAGATCAGCCAGAACGCCGCCACCGCTGCGCAACTCACCGGCACCCCCTGCTGGGCCCTGCGCCGCCCCGCGTGGCAACCGCAACCCGGCGATGACTGGCGCGAAGTCGCCGACTGGGCCGAACTGATCACCGCCCTCGAACCCTTCCGCCGCCCACTGTTCACCCTTGGCCGCGAACCGCTGCAACACCTCGACGAAATCCCCGCGCACCAGTTCTGGACCCTGCGCGCCCTCGACGTCTACCCCGGCAACGAACGCTGCGAAGTCATCGGCGCCCGTGGGCCGTTTCTGCTGGAAGATGAGCGGGCACTGTTCGAACGCCGGCAGATCGACGTGCTGATCAGCAAGAACAGCGGCAGCACCGCAACCGAGCCGAAACTGGAAGTGGCGCGGGAGCTTGGGGTGCCGGTGCTGGTGTTGAAGCGGCCGGTGTTGGCGGGGGTTGATCGGGAGTTCAAGAGTACGTCTGAAGTCCTGGAAGCCCTCTCTACGTCAGATAATTCCTGATTTCGAGCTAATCCTTGATTTGACCGGCAAAATTTCAGGAACCAGCCGACTGTTCGCCCCTGCCACCTCACGCCAAGATTTCGATTCCTTTAATCCACACAGATTTGCAGCGAGCAAATTCTTGAAGCGCACTGCTGCCTTCAAGAAAAATGCGGCTTGTCAGTCTGTATCCCAAGGAATACGATTTCGACATGATCGAATTTGAACGATCCCCTGCATTTGCCGATTGGCTCGACTCGATGAAAGACACCAACGGCAAAGCTCGCATCATCGCCAGAATTCGAGGTGCAGAGCATGGAAATATGGGTGATTGCGAGTTCGTTGGCAGTGCCGTTTATGAAATGCGCGTTCATTACGGTCCCGGTTACAGGATGTACTTCACACGTAAAGGTAACGTGATTTATCTGCTACTGCTGGGGGGCGACAAGTCGACACAAAAACGAGATATCAAACGCGCCATCCGGATGGCGCAAAGCATCGGTAATGAGGAGTAAGTCATGACCGAAAAATTCACCCGCTTCGACGCTGCAGAGTTTCTTAAAACGCCGGAGGAAATGGCG
The DNA here is from genome assembly GCF_022496685.1 of Pseudomonas sp. B707. NCBI lineage: Bacteria > Pseudomonadati > Pseudomonadota > Gammaproteobacteria > Pseudomonadales > Pseudomonadaceae > Pseudomonas > Pseudomonas sp. B707. The sequence goes on from NZ_WTVE01000036.1 coordinate 103,685, forward strand.
GCTTACCTGGACGCCTGTTTTGACGAAGATGCTGGCGATGGCGTTCTCATCCGTGCAGCGCTTAATGACATTGCCCGCGCCCAAGGCATGACTCAGGTTGCGCGGGATGCAGGTCTGGGTCGTGAAAGCCTTTATAAAGCGCTGAGCAGCACTGGAAATCCGGAATTCGCGACTATCATGAAAGTCATGAAGGCGCTGGGTTTGCGGCTGCATGCCGTAGCAGGCTGAATCCTCTGCGACACCAAACCGCACGACGCTTTTTTACTTATCGGCCCTGATCAGGCTAAATAGCCGCGCCTGATCGCCCACCCTACGGATCTGTCCCATGAACCGACACCGGCTCGCATTTGCCTGGATCGCCTGCTTTGCAGTGCTGTTCAACATGCTCGCCATGCCGTTGACGGGAGCGATGGCGCAGGCGGCGCAGACGCCGGCCGAGCAGTTGCTGTGGAGCAGTTTCTGCACCGGCAGCGGGACGAAGATGGTGGCGATCGACATCGGCAGCCTCGATCAGAAAGCGCCGCAGAGTGGTGACAGTCATTCGACCATGCAGCATTGCTGGTGCTGTTCCGGATCGGCGCCGGTGGTGGCGTTGCCGGGGCAATCGCCGCAGCTGTATTTCGCTCGATACGAAAGCAATCGCAGCGTGGCGCCCGCCGTGCTGCAAACTCCGACACCGCGCCAGCAATGGCCGAGCCTCAATCCCCGCGCTTCCCCTCTGGTTTGATTTGTTCCCGCATTTGACCTGCGTTTCAAATCGTTCTGGAGAACTGCCATGTTGAACAAACTCATCGTCATCGCTGCGCTGTTGCTGCCTGCGTGCTTCGCCCATGCCCACGAATACAAGGCCGGCGAGCTGGAAATCGCCCACCCGTGGTCGCAGGAACTGCCGCCGAACGCGCCGACGGTTGCCGCGTATTTCATCATTCACAACGGTGGCAAGACGGCTGACCGCCTGCTCAGCGTCGACTCGCCGATCGCCCCGACAGCGGAACTGCACGAGCACGTGATGCAGGGTGATCTGATGAAGATGCAACAGGTGTCGAACGTGGCCATCCCGGCCGGTGGAAACGTGACCTTCGCGCCGATGGCCTATCACGTGATGCTGATGAATCCGACCGACCGCAGTCTGCTGACCGACGGCAAGCGCTTTCCCCTGACCCTGCATTTCGAAAAGGCCGGTGACGTGACCGTCGAAGTGGCCGTGCAGAAGAAGCCGCCGGAAGCCACGCAAGCCCACGCGCACGCCCAGTAACCGTTCCGGCAGACTCCGCCCATGCGCCCCCTGAGCGCCAGGCCCTCCCTGCAACGCCGTCAGACTGAACACCTGACCCGCGGCAGCAGGATCGCCCTGTTCGCCATGTTGATGATCTTCATCGGCCCGCTGATTTCCCAGTCGATGCCGATGGATCAGCACGCCTCGACCTCCATGCCGATGAGCATGGACATGTCGATGGACATGCCGGGCATGGATCATTCCGGGCACAGTGCACAGCCCTCCACCGAACACTGCCCACCGCAATCCTCGCACCATGTGCTGTGGGAAAAGTGCGGCTATTGCAGCCTGCTGTTCAACTGCCCAGCGCTGACCGGTGGCGGCAGCTTCGCCACTTTCAGCATTCCACTCGTCAACACCTTCACCCCGCCCTCCCCGCGTCTGGGCCATGCCCGGCAGACCTTCTTCCCCGGCGCCCGCACCCGCGCCCCGCCCGTCGCAGCGTAAACACCCACCTCTAATTGCACACGGTTGAGAAGACAGCCTCAGGCTGCCGGCCGTGTCGTTTACGACTGTTTGATGGAAATTGTCATGTCCAGGTTTTCTGCTGTCCCGCGCCCGGCTTCTGCCCCGGCGTCCTTTGCCCTGAACGAATCCCGCGTTCGTTTCAGGCACGCTACCGCCGTCCTTTGCGGCGTCCTGCTGTCCCCGCTGGTCCACGCCGACGAACATGCCGGCCACGCTGATGAGCTGAGCCCGACGGTGATCACCGCCATCGCCCCGAGCTCGCCGCTGACCATCGTCACCAACCCGAAAGACCCGCGCCAACCAGTGCCGGCCAGCGACGGCGGCGACTACCTGAAGACCATTCCCGGCTTCGCCCTGGTGCGCAACGGCGGCACCAACGGGGACCCGGTGCTGCGCGGCATGTTCGGTTCGCGCCTGAACATCCTCACCAACGGCAGCATGATGCTCGGCGCCTGCCCCGGCCGGATGGACGCGCCGACCTCGTACATCTCGCCCGAGACCTACGACAAACTCACCGTGATCAAAGGCCCGCAAACCGTGCTCTACGGGCCGGGCGCCTCGGCCGGCACGATCCTGTTCGACCGCGAACCGGAAAGTTTCGGCGAACTCGGCACCCGGGTGAACGCCAGCCTGCTGGCCGGCTCCCACGGACGCTTCGACAAAGTCGTCGATGCAGCGGCCGGCGGCTCGCTCGGCTATGTGCGGGTGATCGGCAACACCGCGCACTCCGACGACTACCGCGACGGCAACAACGACATCGTTGCCTCGCGTTATGACAAGTGGAACGGCGATGTGGCGCTGGGCTGGACCCCGGATGCCGACACCCTGATCGAACTCACCGCCGGCAAGGGCGACGGCGAAGCACGCTACGCCGGACGCGGCATGGACGGCTCGCAATTCCTGCGTGAAAGCCTCGGTCTGCGCGTCGAGAAATCCAACATCACCGATGTGCTGGAGAAGCTCGAAGCCCAGGTCTACTACAACTACGCCGACCACGTGATGGACAACTACACCCTGCGCACGCCGTCCGGCACGGGGATGATGGCCGGTCCCATGGCGTCCAACGTCGACCGCCGCACCCTCGGCGCACGGATCAAGGCCACCTGGCGCTGGGCCGATATCCAGCTGATCACCGGCCTCGACGCGCAGACCAACGAACACCGGCAGCGCAGCGGCATGGGCATCGATACCTACAAGGATCAGCCGTTCACCAAGGACGCCGACTTCCATAACTACGGGGTGTTCAGCGAAATGACCTGGTACGCCGCCGACCGCGACCGGCTGATCACCGGCGCCCGGGTCGACCGTGCCTCGGCCAGGGATTTCCGGCAGACCACCGGTTCGGGAATGATGTCGCGCCCGAACCCGACTGCCGGCGATACCCGCGCCGACACCCTGCCGAGCGGCTTCGTCCGTTACGAGCATGAGCTGGCCGACAGCCCGACCACGCTCTACGCCGGCCTCGGTCACGCCCAACGGTTTCCGGATTACTGGGAGCTGTTTTCGCCCAAGTCCGGCCCGGCGGGTTCGGTCAATGCGTTCGATTCGATCAAACCGGAAAAGACCACTCAGCTCGACTTCGGCGTGAACTACAAGGACGCCGACCTCGAAGCCTGGGCCTCCGGCTACATCGGCCAGGTGCGCGATTACATCCTCTTCGATTACACCCCCGGGATGATGGGCATGAGCACGTCCCGCGCCGAGAACATCGACGCGCGGATCATGGGCGGCGAACTCGGTGCCGCCTACAAACTCACCGACAACTGGAAAGCCGATGCGACCCTGGCCTACGCCTGGGGCAAGAACAGCAGCGACGGCAAGGCTCTGCCGCAGATGCCGCCGCTGGATGCGCGCTTCGGTCTGACCTATACCGAAGACAACTGGAGCGCCGGCGCACTGTGGAGGGTGGTTGCCGCGCAAAACCGTATCGACCAGAACAAGGGCAACGTGGTCGGCAAGGATTACGACAAGAGTTCGGGCTTCGGCGTGTTCTCGCTCAACGGCGCCTACCGGATCAACAAACACTGGAAGGTCAGTACCGGCGTCGACAACCTGTTCGGCAAGGCTTACGCCGAACACCTGAACCTGGCGGGCAACGCCGGGTTCGGCTACCCGGCCAACGACCCGCAAGCGATCAATGAACCGGGGCGCACGCTCTGGACCAAGGTGGACATGAGTTTCTAACCCTCAAGGGCGCTCGCTCCCTTGAGGGAGCGGGCGGCAACAGACAACGAGAAGATCCAAGCCAAGCGGAGCACACGTGATGAAACAGCCCAAACCGAATTTCTACAACCTGGCCTGGCGTTGGCATTTCTATGCCGGATTGTTCGTCGCGCCATTCATGGTGATGCTGGCCCTGACCGGCATCATTTACCTGTTCAAGCCGCAGCTCGATTCGCTGATGTACAGCAGCCTGCTGAACGTCCCCGCCGGGCATCACACCGTGCCGGCCGATGACTTGCTGCAAAAGGTCAAAAGCGCTTATCCACAGGGCCAGGTCACCCAGTACCTGCCACCGGCGAATGCCGAGCGCAGCGCGCAGTTTGTCGTGGCCAATGCCGGCCATGAACTGAACGTATTCGTCGATCCGTACCACGGCGACATCCTCGGCGAGCAGGATGCCAAGCAGAACCTGCAAGCCATCGCCCGGGCGATTCACGGCGAACTGATGATCGGCACCGTCGGTGACCGACTGATCGAAATGGCCGCCGGCTGGGGCGTGGTGCTGGTGGTGTCCGGGGTTTTCCTGTGGTGGCCGCGAGGTCAGGCAGCGGGAATTTTGTGGCCACGCCTGAGCAGTCGCGGCCGCGTGCTGTGGCGTGACCTGCATGCCGTGACCGGATTCTGGGGCGCGGCCTTGCTGCTGGTGATGCTGCTCAGCGGCATGACCTGGACCGGCTTCTGGGGCAAGCAGTACGCGCAGGTGTGGAACGTGTTCCCGGCGGCGATGTGGGACAACGTGCCGACCTCCGACGTCGAGGCTGGCAGCCTCAACAACGCCGCCCGCCAGACCATACCGTGGGCGATGGAAAACACCCCGATGCCGATGTCCGGCGACCACGCCGAACACATGGCCCACGGCGGCATGCAACACGGCCCCGCTGCACCGACCATCCGCCTGCAGGATGTGCAAAACATCGCCATCGAGCGCAAGGTCGAGCCGGGCTACAGCATCACCCTGCCGACCACTGCCACCGGCGTGTTCACCATCGCGGTATTCGCCGACGACCCGCGTAACGATGCGACCCTGCACGTCGATCAGTACACCGGCAAAGTTTTGGCCGACGTGCGCTTCGAGCAGTACGGCGCTGTTGCCCGGGCTACCGAGATCGGCGTGATGCTCCACGAAGGCAAGATGTTCGGCACCTTCAACCAGATCATCGTGTTGCTGATCTGCCTGATGATCCTGCTCAGCGCTGTCAGCGGCGTGGTGATCTGGTGGAAGCGCCGGCCACACGGCAAGTTCGGCGTGCCGCCGCTGCGCCACGATCTGCCGAAGTGGAAAACCGGGGTGGCGATCATGCTGGTTCTGGCGGTGGTGTTTCCGCTGGTGGGGGCTTCGCTGGTGGTGGTGTGGTTGCTGGATCGGCTGCTGGTGTCGCGTCTGGGCCGACAAGCTGAATCTGCCTCAACTTCATCATGAAACAGGCGAGATGCGCGATTTAGACAGATCTTTAAACTGCCGGGGCTTAAACTCCGGCATTTTTTAGTGTTACTGTATAACGCAAATTTTTGCTGCTCCGCCCGCAGCCATGCACCGTCATGAGCCTGCGGGCTTTTCTTTTGAAGAAGTGATTCACCGCCCCGATGAACAAGTACCTCTTGTCCAGCCTCTGTCTGTTCGCCTTGAACAACAGCGCCCACGCCGACAACGCCCCGCTGACGCTGCCCACCGGCACCATCACCGCCCCGGCCAATGACGACCAGACCGTCAGCCTGACCACGCCGACCAGTGCCGGCTCGCGTCTCAACCTCAGCGCGATGGAAACCCCGGCCAGCGTCGAAAGCCTCAGCGGCGAGCAAGTCCGCGCCCGTGGCGATCGCAGCGTGCAGGACGCGGTGTCGCGCAGCACCGGCATCAGCCGCACCGGCACGCCGGGCGATGGCGGCACCTCGTTGCAGGCTCGGGGTTTTACTGGGCAGAGTTCGGTGATGCAGTTGTATGACGGTAACCGCATGTACACCGGCATGGGCACCGTGACGTTCCCGGTCGACACTTGGTCGGTGGAGCGCGTCGATGTCCTGCGCGGCCCGGCCTCGGTGCTGTACGGCGAAGGCGCGACCGGTGCGGTGGTCAACGTGATCCCGAAGAAACCGTTCGAAGGCGAAATCGAAAACCACGTGCGCGTCGGCTACGGCTCGTTCGACCGCCAGCAACAGGCGTTCGACAGCGGCGGTTCGCTGACCGACACCCTGAGCTATCGCCTCAACCTCAACCGCCTGCGCAGCAATGGCTGGGTCGATCGCGGTGATTCATTCAGCGACTTCATCTGCGCCGCCCTGCGCTGGCAGGCCAATGACGACCTGACCTTCACCCTCGCTCACGATTACGGCGACCAGCGCCCGCAGAACTACTTCGGCACGCCGCTGATCAACGGCCAGTTGAAAGACGGCCTGCGCAACAAAAACTACAACGTGCGCGACGACAAGCAGCACTACAACGATCAATGGACGCGCCTGACCACCGACTGGCAGATCAACGATACGGTCAGCGCCAGCAACGAGCTGTACTACCTGAAGGCCCAACGCCGCTGGCAGAACGCCGAGAACTACAACTTCGACGCTGGCAGCCAACAACTCAGCCGCAGCGGTTACTTCGGCATCGGCCACAAACAGGAACAGGTCGGCGACCGCCAGACCTTCACCTTCAAGCATTCGCTGTTCGGCCTCGACAGCCAGACCGTGACCGGCGTCGACTACAACCGCATACGCTTCCAGCTCGACAGCAACTCGCCATTCAATGACGTATTGCCGAACGGTCAGCCGCTGGATCGCTATCACCCGCAAACCGGTTATTTCGAGAGCGCCGACCCGTATCGCGATCAATTCGACAGCACCACCAAACAGATGTCGGTGTTCGCCGAAAACCGCACGCAACTGAGCGAACGCTGGTCGTTGGTAACCGGTGTGCGCCGCGACTACGTGCATGTGGATCGCAACAACCTGGTCGACGGCAGCCAGAGTGACAAGACCCTGACCGGCAACAACTGGAAGGCCGGCCTGGTGTTCGCACTGACGCAGGACACTTCGTTCTATGGCCAGGTCGCCACCAGCACCGATGGCATCGGCGGTCTGATTTCCCTGAGCCCGAGTCAGCAGCAATATGATCTATCCACCGCGCGGCAAACCGAGATCGGCTTGAAGCAGCTGTTCTGGGATCAGCGCGGCGAGTTCACCCTGGCGGCGTATCGCATCGTGAAGAAGAAGCTGCTGACCGACGATCCGGGCAACCCGACGCTCAAGCAGCAGGTCGGCCAGCAATCGTCGAACGGCCTGGAAGCCAGCCTCGATCTGCAATTGCCGAACGCCTGGCAGCTGCAGGCCAACGCCGCCATCGTCAAAGCCAAGTACGACGATTTCGAAGAAGTGGTCGGTGGCGTCCCCGTGTCGCGCAACGGCAATCGCCCGGTGGACGTACCACGGCGCACCGCCAATCTTTGGCTGAGCAAGGCGCTGACCGATGACCTGAAAGCCGGTGCCGGTGTGCGTTACGTCGATGCGCGCTACGCCGACATGGCCAACCGTAACGAGCTGCCGAGCTACACCGTGATCGATGCGACGCTGTCGTGGAAAGCCCTGCGCAACACCACGCTGGGATTGCAGGTGAACAATCTGTTTGACCGGACGTACGCGCAAAGCCAATACAATGAGGGCCAGCAGTGGATTCTGGGTGAGCCTCGTTCGTTCTTTGTCACGGCTGACTACACCTTTTGACTCACTGGCCCCGCCCTCACCCTAACCCTCTCCCGGAGGGAGAGGGGACTGACCGAGGTGTTTGGGCAAGTTACACCGACCTGAAATACCGGGTCGAACTCAGGACTTGAAGAGCACGAAGATCGGCTCCCATTTCCCCTATGGACGGGGCTGACCGAGGTGTTTGGGCAAGTTACACCGACCTGAAATACCGGGTCGAACTCAGGATTTGAAGAGCACGAAGATCGGCTCCC
>NZ_WTVE01000036.1:111645-288971 GCF_022496685.1 Pseudomonas sp. B707
CATTTCCCCTATGGACGGGGCTGACCGAGGTGTTTGGGCAAGTTACACCGACCTGAAATACCGAGTCGAACTCAGGATTTGAAGAGCACGAAGATCGGCTCCCATTTCCCCTATGGACGGGGCTGACCGAGGTGTTTGGGCAAGTTACACCGACCTGAAATACCGGGTCGAACTCAGGATTTGAAGAGCACGAAGATCGGCTCCCTTTCCCCCTCGCCCCCTTGGGGGAGAGGGCTGGGGTGAGGGGGATGGATCTACCAGACAGACATAACCTTAGAAATCACACTGAACCTCACATGACCTCACTGTCCCTCACTAATCTCGCTTGGTCCCCCTTGGGCCACGGCCACTGTCATCACCAGTTCCAGCTGCGTGACGCCTCGTTGCAAGTGGCCGCCGGTGAGTTCGTCGGGCTGATCGGGCCCAATGGCAGCGGCAAGACCAGCCTGTTGCGTTGCGCCTACCGCTTCAGTCAGCCGGAAACCGGTGAGGTCAGACTCGATCACCACAACGTGTGGAAGCAATCCTCACGCTGGTGTGCGCAACGCATCGCCGTCGTCCTCCAGGAATTCCCCGACGTCTTCGGCCTGACTGTCGAAGAAGTGGTCGCCATGGGCCGCACGCCGCACAAAGGCCTGTTCGACGGCGACACGCTGGAAGACCGCCATCTCGCCACCCAGGCCCTCAAATCCGTGGGCCTCGACGGCTTCGAAGACCACGCGTTCGCCACGTTGTCCGGTGGTGAAAAACAACGCGTGATCCTCGCCCGGGCCCTGACCCAGCAACCACAACTGCTGATCCTCGACGAGCCGACCAACCACCTCGACCCGCGCTATCAGCTGGAACTGCTGCAACTGGTCAAGCGTTTGCAGATCGGCACGCTGGCGAGCATCCACGACCTGAACCTGGCTGCCGCGTTCTGCGACCGGCTGTATGTGATCAACCACGGTCGCATCGTCGCCAGCGGCACCCCGCAACAAGTCCTGACCGTCGAACTGCTGCGCGACGTGTTCGGCGTCGAAGCATTGATCGATCCTCACCCCCTTCACGGCTACCCGCGAATCACCTGGATAACCCGACCATGACTGTGCGCTCCCTGCTTTGCCTCGCTCTGTTGCTGGGCACCACCCACGCCTTCGCCGAGGCCACGAAGTACCCGCTGACGATCCAGAGCTGCAACCGTGAAGTCACCTTCAAGGAAGCGCCGAAGCACGCGGTCAGCCACGACATCAACATGACCCAGATGATGCTCGCCCTCGGCCTCAAGTCGAAGATGGCCGGCTACAGCGGCGTCAGTGGCTGGAAGTCGGTAACGCCTGAAATGCAGAGTCTTCTCGACGGTCTGCCGGAGCTGGCAGCCAAGTACCCGTCGGTGGAAACCCTGCTCAACGCCAACGTCGATTTCTTCTTCGCCGGCTGGGATTACGGCATGCGCGTCGGTGGCGATCTCACGCCGCAGACCCTGCAACCGCTGGGCATCAATGTGTATGAACTGACCGAGTCCTGCGCCTTCGTGATGAAGCGCCCGGCCGCGACGCTGGACGACACCTACAACGACCTGCGCAACCTCGGAAAGATTTTCGACGTGCAGGATCGCGCCAACGCGCTGATCGCTGACATGCAAAGTCAGGTCGCCGAAATCCGCAAAGACCTGCCCGCTGAAAAACCACGGGTGTTCCTGTACGACAGCGGCGAAGACCGCGCCATGACCTCCGGCCGCCTCGGCATGCCGCAAGCGCTGATCGACGCGGCCGGTGGGCGCAACGTTCTCGATGACGTCGAAGCGAGCTGGACCCGGGTCAACTGGGAGACCGTGGTCGAGCGCAATCCGCAGGTGATCGTGATCGTCGACTACAGCGAAATCACCGCCGAGCAAAAGATTGAATTCCTGCTGAAGAACAAGGCGCTGCAATCGGTGGACGCGATCAAGAACCAGCGCTTCATCGTCATCCCTTACGTGCAGGCCACGCCGGGGATCGACAACGTGCTGGCGGTGGAAACCCTGGCCAAAGGTTTCCACGGCGAATGATCGACCGTCGCTATGCGCTGCTGCTGATCGCCCTCGGTGCCGTATTGCTGGTGTCCTGCGTGGTGTCGCTGGGCTTCGGCCCGGCGCGAGTGCCGGTGGACGTGGTGTGGCGGATTCTGCTGCACAAACTGTTCGGCCTCGGTGTGCCGGACTGGAGCGCCGGTCAGGAACACATCGTCTGGCTGATCCGCGTACCGCGCATGCTGCTCGGTGCATTGGTCGGTGCCGGGCTGGCGCTGATCGGCGCGGTGTTGCAAGCGGTCACGCGCAATCCGCTGGCCGATCCGCACCTGCTTGGCGTCACCTCCGGCGCCACGCTCGGTGCAGTGATTGTGGTACTGCACGTCGGCGAAATCGTCGGACTGCTGACCTTGCCGATTGCCGCGTTCATCGGCGCGTTGTTGAGCATGTTTCTGGTGCTGGGCATCGCCAACCGCCAGGGTCGGCTGGACAGTGATCGTCTGCTGCTGTGTGGCGTGGCCGTTTCGTTCGTGATGATGGCTATCGCCAATCTGCTGTTGTTCATGGGCGATCACCGGGCCAGTTCGGCGGTGATGTTCTGGATGCTCGGCGGCCTCGGTCTGGCGCGCTGGGAGTTGTTGGCGGTGCCGGCGCTCAGTGTGTTGCTCGGACTGATTCTGCTGATCGGCATGGCCCGTCCGCTGAACGCCTTGATGGCCGGCGAACAGACCGCCGTCACCCTCGGCCTGAACGCCCGGGCGGTGCGTCTGCGGGTGTTCGTGATTGCTTCATTGATGACCGGGGTGCTGGTGTCGATCAGCGGCTCCATCGGTTTTGTCGGGCTGATGGTGCCGCACATTGCCCGGCGCCTGATCGGTGCCGAGCATCGGCGTCTGCTGCCGGTGTGCGTGTTGCTCGGCAGCGTTTTCCTCGTCTGGGTCGACGTCGCGGCGCGGACGCTGATCGCCCCCGAAGACCTGCCCCTCGGTGTTGCCACCGCTGCCCTCGGCGGGCTGTTCTTCATCGGCCTGATGCGCCGCCGCTGAATCCTCCGGGTGCGCCCCAATCTGGCGCACCCCGCTGCACCTTTGCATGCAACACGTCCCCTCATGGTGCGCCGTCTCCGCGCGCGACCGCTCTAAACCGACATTTCCCTGCCCAAACCCGACCGGGCACAGCCCTTGCAAAACAGCCTTCAGTCGTTCGCATCTGCCAACCATAAAAAACTTTAACGTTCATGGAGATCGCACAATGAAGCGTCGCAGTTTGATCAAGGCTTTCACACTCACGGCATCCATTGCCGCGATGGGCATGACCTGGACCGTACAGGCCGCCGAGACCATCAAGGTCGGGATTCTGCATTCGTTGTCCGGCACCATGGCGATCTCCGAAACGTCGCTCAAGGACATGGCGTTGATGACCATCGACGAGATCAACGCCAAGGGCGGGGTGAACGGCAAGATGCTTGAGCCGGTGGTGGTCGACCCGGCGTCGAACTGGCCGCTGTTCGCGGAAAAGGGCCGGCAGTTGCTGACCCAGGACAAGGTCGCGGTGGTGTTCGGCTGCTGGACCTCGGTGTCGCGCAAATCGGTGCTGCCGGTGTTCGAAGAACTCAACGGCCTGCTGTTCTACCCGGTGCAATACGAAGGTGAAGAGATGTCGCCGAACGTGTTCTACACCGGCGCCGCGCCAAACCAGCAAGCGATCCCGGCGGTTGAATACCTGATGAGCGAAGAAGGCGGCAGCGCCAAGCGCTACTTCCTGCTCGGCACCGACTATGTGTACCCGCGCACCACCAACAAGATCCTGCGTTCGTTCCTGCATTCCAAAGGCGTAGCGGACAAAGACATCGAAGAGGTCTACACCCCGTTCGGTCATAGCGACTATCAAACCATCGTCGCCAACATCAAAAAATTCTCGGCCGGCGGCAAGACCGCTGTGATCTCCACCGTCAACGGCGACTCCAACGTGCCGTTCTACAAAGAGCTGGCCAACCAGGGCCTGAAGGCCACCGACGTACCGGTGGTGGCGTTCTCGGTGGGTGAAGAAGAACTGCGCGGCATCGACACCAAGCCGCTGGTGGGCAACCTCGCGGCGTGGAACTACTTCGAGTCGGTGGATAACCCGGCTAACAAGAAATTCGTCGCCGACTGGAAAGCCTACGCGAAGAAACACAACCTGCCGGGCGCCGACAAAGCGGTGACCAACGACCCGATGGAAGCCACTTACGTCGGCATCCACATGTGGGCGCAGGCGGCGGAGAAAGCCAAATCGACCGACGTCGACAAGGTCCGCGAAGCCCTCGGCGGCCAGACCTTTGCCGCGCCGTCCGGCTACACCCTGACCATGGACAAGACCAATCACCACCTGCACAAACCGGTGATGATCGGCGAAATCCAGAGCGATGGTCAGTTCAACGTGGTGTGGCAGACCGAGGGGCCGATTCGTGCGCAGCCTTGGAGCCCGTTCATTCCGGGTAATGACAAGAAGCCGGAGTATGCGGTGAAGAGCAACTGAGGCGGATTCAGACCTTGAGGCGGACTTGAGACCTTCCCCCTCACCCCAGCCCTCTCCCTCAGGGAGAGGGGGAAAGGGAGCAGATCTCCATCGTTTTCAAAGCCTGAGTTCGACTCTGTTTTTTCAGGTCGATGCTTGATGAACAGACAACTCGGTCAGTCCCCTCTCCCTCCGGGAGAGGGCTAGGGTGAGGGCTGGATTTCGCAGTCGGACACCGCTCCATCGGCCACCGCAACACAGGAAGCACCACCCATGCCCACTGCCTTTTACCGCATTATCCTGGCCATCTTGCTCCTGTTGCCCATGATGACCCACGCCAGCGACGCCGAAGACTTCGTCGCCGCCAACCCGATGCAACAGGCCAAACTGCTGGAAGCCTGGGCCGCGCAGCCCGATCCGGCGCGTATCGAACTGATCAACGCCCTGCAACAAGGCGAACTGACCGTCGACGGCCAACCCAAAACCCTGCGCCTGAACAACCGCCTGCGGGGTCTGATCGACACCGCTCTGGCCAGCCACCAATTGCTCGCCGCCGACGCCAAAACCCGTCTGACCGCCGCGCAGCAATTGCAGAAAAGCGCCAAACCGGCGCAGCTGAAATTCCTCGACCAGCAACTGGCTGGCGAACAAGACGAAAGCGTCCACGCCGCCCTGAGCCTTGCGCTGGCCAACCTGCAACTGGTCGACACCGACCCGGCGGTGCGCCTCGCGGCCGTGCGTCTGCTCGGTGAAACCGGCGATCCACTGGCCCGCACCCGCCTCGAAGGCCTGCTCGAACCCGGCGTCGAAACCGATGCCAACGTGCGCACCGCCGCCGAAACCAGCCTCGCCCAGGTCAAGCGCAAACTGCTGGTCGGCGAACTGCTCGGCCAGGCCTTCAGTGGCATGTCTCTCGGTTCGATTCTGTTGCTCGCGGCGCTGGGTCTGGCGATCACTTTCGGCCTGCTGGGTGTGATCAACATGGCGCACGGCGAGATGCTGATGCTCGGCGCCTACTCGACCTACGTCGTGCAGCTGATGTTCCAGCGCTACGCGCCGAATGCCATCGAGTTCTATCCGCTGATCGCGCTGCCGGTGGCGTTCTTCGTCACGGCCGCCATCGGCATGGCGCTGGAGCGCACGGTGATCCGTCACCTCTACGGTCGACCACTGGAAACCCTGCTCGCCACCTGGGGCATCAGCCTGATGCTGATTCAGCTGGTGCGACTGGTGTTCGGTGCGCAGAACGTTGAAGTGGCGAACCCGGCGTGGCTGTCCGGCGGGATTCAGGTGCTGCCGAATCTGGTGCTGCCGTACAACCGCATCGTGATCATCGCTTTTGCGTTGTTCGTGGTGGTGCTGACCTGGCTGCTGCTGAACAAGACCCGCCTCGGCCTGAACGTGCGCGCCGTCACCCAGAATCGCAACATGGCCGCCTGCTGCGGCGTGCCGACAGGGCGCGTCGACATGCTCGCCTTCGGCCTCGGTTCGGGCATCGCCGGGCTCGGTGGCGTGGCGCTGAGCCAGATTGGCAACGTCGGCCCTGACCTCGGCCAGAGCTACATCATCGACTCGTTCCTGGTGGTGGTGCTCGGCGGCGTCGGCCAACTGGCCGGCAGCGTGTTCGCCGCATTTGGCCTGGGCATCGCCAACAAGATTCTCGAACCGCAGATCGGTGCGGTGCTCGGCAAGATCCTGATCCTCGCGCTGATCATTCTGTTCATCCAGAAACGTCCGCAAGGCCTCTTCGCACTGAAAGGACGGGTGATCGACTGATGAACCAGCCTCTACTAGTCACGGCCACGCAAAAGGCCGGCCCGAAAGTCACGCTCGCCATCGGCGCGGTGGTCCTCGCCTTGCTGATCGCCCTGCCGCTGCTGTCGCTGTTGCCGGCGGACAGTGCGCTGCATGTTTCGGCCTACACCCTGACGCTGGTCGGCAAGATTCTCTGCTACGCCATCGTCGCCCTGGCACTGGATCTGGTCTGGGGTTATGCCGGCCTGCTGTCGCTGGGCCACGGTCTGTTCTTCGCCCTCGGCGGTTATGCGATGGGCATGTACCTGATGCGTCAGGCCGCCGGTGATGGTCTGCCGGCGTTCATGACCTTCCTGTCGTGGACCGAGTTGCCGTGGTACTGGAGCGGCACCGGCAGCTTCCTCTGGGCGATGTGCCTGGTGGTGTTGGCGCCGGGGTTGCTGGCACTGGTGTTCGGTTTCTTCGCCTTCCGTTCGCGGATCAAGGGCGTGTATTTCTCGATCATGACCCAGGCCCTGACCTTCGCCGGGATGCTGCTGTTTTTCCGCAACGAGACCGGCTTCGGCGGCAACAACGGCTTCACCAATTTCCGCACGATCCTCGGTTTCGGCATCACCGAACCCGGCACGCGCGCGGTGCTGTTTCTGGCGACGGTGTTGCTGCTGGTGGCGAGCCTGTTCATCGGCTGGCGCCTGGCCCGCAGCAAGTTCGGCCGGGTGCTGACCGCGTTGCGCGATGCAGAGAACCGCTTGATGTTCTGCGGCTACGATCCGCGCGGTTTCAAGCTGTTCGTCTGGGTCTTGAGCGCAGTGTTGTGTGGTCTGGCCGGTGCGTTATACGTGCCGCAAGTGGGGATCATCAACCCGAGCGAAATGTCGCCGACCAACTCGATCGAAGCCGCCGTGTGGGTGGCCCTTGGCGGGCGCGGCACCCTGATCGGCCCGCTGCTCGGCGCCGGCGTGGTCAACGGCATGAAGAGCTGGTTCACCGTGGCCTTCCCCGAATACTGGCTGTTCTTCCTCGGCGCGCTGTTCATCGTCGTGACGTTGTACCTGCCCAAAGGCGTGATCGGTCTGCTGAAGAAACGAGGTGAATCATGAGAGTCACGGCGAGCGCTGAATTCATGCTGGAACCGGCCTTTTTCCCGGTGGAACCGAACAAGGACGAAGGCACCAGCCGCGACTCGATCGGCCTCGGGCAACGCGTCGGTCCGGGCCTCGACACCCGCCACGGCACGATCCTGACCCTGGAAGACATCAGCGTCAGCTTCGACGGCTTCCGGGCGCTGAACAATCTGAACCTGTACATCGGCGTCGGCGAACTGCGCTGCATCATCGGCCCCAACGGCGCGGGCAAGACCACGCTGATGGACGTGATCACCGGCAAGACCCGCCCGAGCCACGGCAAGGCCTGGTTCGGTGAAACCCTCGACCTGACGCAGATGAGCGAAGTGCAGATCGCCCAGGCCGGCATCGGGCGCAAGTTCCAGAAACCGACGGTGTTCGAAGCGCTGAGCGTGTTCGAGAACCTGGAGCTGGCGCAGAAAACCGACAAGTCGGTGTGGGCCAGCCTGCGGGCGAGGTTGAGCGGCGAGCAGAAAGACCGGATCAGCGAAGTGCTCGACACGATTCGCCTGACCACTTCGGTCAATCGCCCCGCCGGGCTGCTGTCTCATGGGCAGAAGCAGTTTCTGGAAATCGGCATGTTGCTGATGCAGGACCCGCAATTGCTGCTGCTCGATGAACCGGTGGCGGGCATGACCGACGCCGAAACCGAATTCACCGCCGAGCTGTTCAAGTCGCTCGCGGGCAAGCACTCGCTGATGGTGGTGGAACACGACATGGGCTTCGTCGGTTCGATTGCCGACCACGTCACCGTGTTGCATCAGGGCAGCGTGCTGGCCGAAGGATCACTGGAACAGGTGCAGGACAACGAGCGCGTGATCGAGGTTTACCTCGGTCGTTAGCCCTGCGATTCAGATCGTTCCCACGTCGAGGCGTCGAACCGTCCGCGTGGGAATGCCGCCATGGACGCTCCGCGTCCGCCGTTATGTGACGCGGAGCGTCACGGGATTCATTCCCACGCAGAGCGTGGGAACGATCACCGGGGAGAGTTTGAACATGCTGCAAGTCGACAAGCTGCATCAGTACTACGGCGGAAGCCACATCCTGCGCGGCCTGAGCTTTGACGTGAAGGTCGGCGAAGTGACCTGCCTGCTCGGGCGTAACGGTGTGGGCAAGACCACGCTGCTCAAATGCCTGATGGGCCTGTTGCCGGCCAAGGAAGGCGCGGTGAACTGGGAAGGCAAACCGATCACCACGTTCAAGCCGCATCAGCGGGTGCACGCCGGGATCGCCTACGTCCCGCAGGGACGGGAGATTTTCGGCCGGCTGACCGTGGAAGAAAACCTGCTGATGGGTCTGTCGCGTTTCCCCGGCAGCGAAGCCAAAGAGGTTCCGGCGTTCATCTACGAGCTGTTCCCGGTGCTGTTGCAAATGAAACAGCGGCGCGGCGGCGACTTGTCCGGTGGTCAGCAACAGCAGCTCGCCATCGGCCGCGCACTGGCCAGCCGTCCGCGTTTGCTGATTCTCGACGAACCCACCGAAGGCATCCAGCCGTCGGTGATCAAGGAAATCGGCGCGGTGATCAAGAAGCTCGCCGCCCGGGGCGACATGGCGATTCTGCTGGTGGAGCAGTTCTACGATTTCGCCGCCGAACTGGCCGATCAGTACCTGGTGATGTCCCGGGGCGAGATCGTGCAGCAGGGCCGTGGCGAAAATATGGAAGCCGAAGGTGTACGCGGGCTGGTGACTATTTGAGGTTACGGTCTAATCTGTAGCGTCCTAACGATAATCAGAAAACATGAACTTACCTGTTGCGACTGCCCTGTTTACCCCGAGCTGGCACGCCGAGCTGGAGCTGGCCTACGCCCGCTTCGGCGATTGCACGCGGCCGACCCGACGCCGGCACCTAGGCCCGTTGCGGGTGCAAAAGCATCTGTACGCCGAAGGGCCCGAGGTCTGTCAGCACATCATCGTCCACCCGCCGGGCGGGATTGCCGGGGGTGACCGGCTGGACATCAGCACCCGCGTCGAACAAGGCGCCTGGGCGCAGATCACCAGCCCCGGCGCGGCCAAGTGGTATCGCGCGGCGGGGCCCGCTTATCAGTCGCTTAACCTGCATGTCGCCGATGGCGCGACACTGGAATGGCTGCCCCAGGAGACCATCGTCTACAGCGCCGCCCAGGCTGAACTCACGACCTCGATCGAGCTTGAAGGCGATGCGCGACTGTTTTACTGGGACGTGGTGGCCCTCGGGCGTCCGGCCAGTGGCGAGCGTTTCGACCTCGGGCATTTCCAGGCGCATCTGGATATTCGCCGTGATGGCCGGCTGCTCTGGCATGAGCGCCAGCGCATCGTCGGCGATGACGGCTTGCTCGATTCGCCGATCGGGCTGGATGGTAATCCGGTGTTTGCGACCTTGCTGGTGACCGGTGAGATTGATGTTGAATTGCTGGAGCGCTGCCGCTCGCTAAACCACCACGTGCGTGGGGATCTGACGCAACTTCCAGGACTTTTGGTCGCCCGTTGCCTGGCCAGTGAAGCGTTGCTGGCGCGGGCGTGGCTTATTGAATTGTGGCGCTTGTTGCGGCCGAAATTGATGGGACGCGAGGCTGTACCGCCAAGAATATGGAACACCTGAAAACCAGCCCTCACCCCCCGCCCTCTCCCGGAGGGAGAGGGGGCCTGACCGAGGTGACCGCTGGAAATGTTCAGACACGAGAATTCAACTGACTGAACTGGCCACCGAAAACGACCGAGATCAGTCCCCTCTCCCTCCGGGAGAGGGTTAGGGTGAGGGCTGGGTCTGACTGGCACCCCACTCACCACAAGAACCACACAAATCTGCCCAAATGGATTTAAAACGATGGACCTGACCCCACGCGAAAAAGACAAGCTGCTGATCTTCACCGCCGGCCTCGTTGCCGAGCGGCGACTGGCCCGTGGCGTGAAGCTTAACTACCCGGAAGCCATGGCCTACATCTCGGCAGCGCTGCTCGAAGGCGCTCGTGACGGCCAGACCGTGGCCGAACTGATGCACTACGGCACCACCCTGCTGACCCGGGATCAGGTGATGGAAGGCATCCCGGAAATGATCCCGGAGATCCAGGTCGAAGCGACGTTCCCCGACGGCACCAAACTGGTCACCGTCCACCAACCGATCGTCTGAGGCCGCGCCATGACTTACACCATCCGCGATGCACTGCACGCCGACCTGCCGGCGATCCGTGACATCTACAACGACGCCGTGCTCAACACCACGGCGATCTGGAATGAATCCGCCGTCGACCTCGGCAACCGTCAGGCGTGGTTCAGCGCCCGTCAGGCTCAGGGTTATCCGATCCTGGTGATCGTCGACGCCGACAACACCACCCTTGGCTACGCTTCGTTCGGTGACTGGCGGCCGTTCGACGGTTTCCGCCACACCGTCGAGCACTCGGTCTACGTGCGCAGCGACCAGCGCGGCAACGGCCTCGGCCCGCAACTGATGACCGCGCTGATCGAACGCGCGAAAACCTGCGACAAGCACGTCATGGTCGCCGCTATCGAGAGCGGCAACGCTGCGTCTATCCGCCTGCACGAGCGCGCCGGTTTCATCACCACCGGGCAGATGCCGCAAGTCGGCACCAAGTTCGGCCGCTGGCTCGACCTGACCTTCATGCAACTGACCCTCAATCCTGGCGCGGAGCCGCCGCCCGCCCACAAGGAGTGACACCGATGAACCCCGCCCAACTGCGACGCGTCAATGCTGAAAGTTTTGCGCACTATCGTCAGGGCCTGATTGACCTGTTGCTCGACGCCGTGGGTTATGGCGCCAGCGTCGGCTTCATGGCCGACCTCGATGCCACGCAGGCCCGCGCCTATTTCGACGACGTGCAGGACAACCTGAACAAGGGCAACGTCTTGCTGTGGGTGGTGGTCAAGGACGAACAGGTGCAGGCCAGCGTCCAGTTGAGCCTGTGCCAGAAGGCCAACGGCCTGAACCGCGCCGAGGTGCAGAAACTGCTGGTGCGCGAACACGCCCGGCGACGCGGCCTCGGCCAGCAGTTGATGCAAGCACTGGAACAGACCGCGCGTCAGTACAAGCGCGGCATGCTTTACCTCGACACCGAGGCCGGCTCCCCCGCCGAAGATTTCTACAAGGCCCTGGGTTACACCCGGGCCGGGGAAATCCCCGATTACGCTTGCGACCCGAACGGCACCTATCGCCCGACGGCCCTCTATTACAAAGTCCTGCAAGGAGCGAACTGATGATTCCCGGCGAATACAAAATCCAGCCCGGCGACATCGAACTCAACGTCGGTCGCCGCACTGTCAGCCTGAAAGTGGCGAACAGCGGCGACCGGCCGATCCAGGTCGGCTCGCACTATCACTTTTTCGAAACCAACGATGCCCTGACCTTCGACCGCGCGGCCAGCCGTGGCATGCGCCTGAACATTCCGGCGGGCACCGCCGTGCGCTTCGAGCCTGGGCAGAGCCGCGAGGTGGAACTGGTGGACTATGCCGGGCACCGGCGGGTGTTCGGGTTTGCCGGGCGGGTCATGGGTGACCTCTGAGTCCGCGTGTACCGCAGCCCTCACCCCAACCCTCCCGAAACGTCGGACCGCCCGGAGGGAGAGGGAGCCGATCACCGATAGCCGCCTCACCGCGATCAGTCCCCTCTCCCTCTGGGAGAGGGTTAGGGTTAGGGTGAGGGTCGATGGCTCACCGCTATTTTCCTGAAGGACGCCAGATGAAGATTTCCAGACAAGCCTACGCCGACATGTTCGGCCCCACCGTCGGCGACAAGGTGCGCCTGGCCGACACCGAGCTGTGGATCGAGGTCGAACAGGACTTCACCACCTACGGCGAAGAAGTGAAGTTCGGCGGCGGCAAAGTGATCCGCGACGGCCAGGGTCAGAGCCAGTTGCTGGCGGCCGAAGTGGTCGACACCGTCATCACCAACGCCCTGATCATCGACCACTGGGGCATCGTCAAGGCTGACGTGGGCCTCAAGGACGGGCGCATCGCCGCCATCGGCAAGGCCGGCAACCCCGACGTGCAGCCCGGCGTGACCATCGCCATCGGCGCCAGCACCGAAGTGATTGCCGGCGAGGGCATGATCCTCACCGCCGGCGGCATCGACACCCACATCCACTTCATCTGCCCGCAGCAGATCGAAGAGGCGCTGATGAGCGGCGTCACCACCATGATCGGCGGCGGCACGGGACCAGCCACCGGCACCAACGCCACCACCTGCACTTCAGGGCCGTGGCACCTGGCGCGGATGCTCCAGGCAGCGGACGCATTCCCGATGAACATCGGCCTCACCGGCAAGGGCAACGCCAGCCTGCCGGAGCCGTTGATCGAACAGGTCAAGGCCGGCGCCATCGGCCTCAAGCTGCACGAAGACTGGGGCACCACCCCGGCGAGCATCGACAACTGCCTGAGCGTCGCCGACCAGTACGACGTGCAGGTAGCGATCCACACCGACACCCTCAACGAGTCCGGTTTCGTCGAAACCACCCTCGGCGCGTTCAAGGGCCGGACCATCCACACCTATCACACCGAAGGTGCCGGTGGCGGCCACGCGCCGGACATCATCAAGGCCTGCGGTTTCGCCAACGTACTGCCGAGTTCGACCAACCCGACCCGGCCGTTCACCCGCAACACCATCGACGAACACCTCGACATGCTGATGGTCTGCCACCACCTCGACCCGAGCATTGCCGAAGACGTGGCGTTCGCCGAAAGCCGCATCCGCCGCGAAACGATTGCCGCCGAAGACATCCTCCACGACCTCGGCGCGTTCTCGATGATCAGCTCCGACAGCCAGGCCATGGGCCGCGTCGGCGAAGTCATCACGCGCACCTGGCAGACCGCCGACAAGATGAAGAAACAGCGCGGGCCGCTCGCGCAGGACGGCGAAGGCAACGATAACTTCCGCGCCAAACGCTACATCGCCAAGTACACGATCAACCCGGCGATCACCCATGGCATCAGTCATGAAGTGGGTTCGGTGGAAGTCGGCAAATGGGCCGATCTGGTGCTGTGGCGCCCGGCATTCTTCGGCGTGAAACCGACGCTGATCCTCAAGGGCGGCGCCATCGCCGCCAGCCTGATGGGCGACGCCAACGCGTCGATCCCGACCCCGCAACCGGTGCACTACCGCCCGATGTTCGCCAGTTACGGCGGCTCGCTGCACGCCACCAGCCTGACCTTCATCAGTCAGGCGGCGCAGGCGTCGGGATTGCCCGAAGCATTGGGCCTGAAGAAGAAAATCGCGGTGGTCAAAGGTTGCCGCGACGTGCAGAAAACCGACCTGATCCACAACGACTACCTGCCCAACATCGACGTCGACCCGCAGACCTATCAGGTCAAGGCCGACGGGGTGTTGCTCTGGTGTGAACCGGCCGAAACCCTGCCAATGGCCCAGCGTTACTTTCTGTTCTGAGCCAAAGCCCCGGTCGTCGAGCTTTCGACGATCGGGGCTGGCGGCGCCTCAGCGGGTTGAGGTGTCCATCAGATAACCTGAAGTGCCAGGCTGCTCATCGTCGAGCCCGACCGTCACCGGTTCGCCGGTTTCGAGGTGCGACAGGGCAATCAGTTGCTGGTTGCGCTCGATACCACGCTCGATCTCGAGCGCCTGAACCGCCTCTTGGTATGCCGTGCTGGTCACGCCCTCATATTCGTCCTCAAGTCGTTGCAGCTTTTCATCCGCGCTGCGCTTGAGCGCACCGAGTTCATCCGGGTACTTCTCGGTCAGGTACTGCACCCAGTAATCGCGGCTGATCAGTTCTTCATAGAACCGCTCGCCTTTTTCCGCCTTCACGACGGCGTCACGCGCGGTCGCCAGCTCCTCGCCCCTGATCGGCCGGGCAAATCGCATGTGGCTGGGTTGCCCCGGCAGTTGCAGACCGTCCTCCCAGCCTGAAGTCAGACCGATCCGGTATTGCAGTCGCACTTCCGCCGGATCGGCGTGACGGCCCATGCTGCGTGCGGCCAGTTTTTCCACCTCGCCCAGGCGGAACAGCTGCCGCGACAAGTCGAGCAAGGCGCGCCCCTTCGCCGCGAGGCCGGGCTGCAAGTGTCGCAAGGCGTTGTACTCGAAGACCTTGACCTCGATTTCACTGAGCGCCAGGGTGCGGCCATCAACACAGGTGGTGTGGGTGGTCGCCATCGAAAACAGCGTGTCGCGCAGCTCCTGACTGCCATCCGCCGCCTCGACAACTTCCCACACGCGCCGGGTCAGGTCGGCGCGAAATACCCGAAACTCTTCGGTATCCGGCATCCGCGACAACAGATGGAAGAACGCCCCGTTGTCAGGCTCGGCAGCCAACCGCTGCCACATGGCCCGATATCGTGCGGCGTCCTCTTGCGGGATGTTTTCAATCCAGGGCGCGGCTTGTTGTTCGAGGATGCTTTCAGCGAGTGTCGGGACCACTTCATCCGGTTCTGCATCACTCTCTGTACCCGCGCCTTCGTCGTCGCTTTCGGTCGTACTTTCCATGTCATCGATCATCCGGTCGATATCGGCATACGTCATACCCAACACATCGCGACGCCCATGGGCATCGGCGTACTCACGCAGGCGCATCAGGCTTTGCTGCGATATCTCGTAGTTCTCCGACAGATTGCTGCCGGCGAGCAACATGGCATGGTCGCGGTCGTACAACTCGACAGGAATCGACGAGATCTCGTTGTTGCTCAGGTCGATCACTCGCAGACGGGGCGCTTGCAGCACGCCTTCCGGCCATGCCGTGAGCAGGTTGTCACGCAGGTCCAGCCGCTCCAGTCGCTCGAGACGAGTGACGCTGAATGTGCGCAGGCCGTTATGGCTCAGGTCCAGCCACTGCAACTGCGACAGCCCCTCGAGCGCTTGATCCAGCGCTGCGGAATCCGCGAGGCCGGTAAGTGACAGTTCCAGTCGTTCCAGCTGACGCATTTGCCCGACAGGCTCAGGGATTGCCGGCAAGTGGTTGCCGCTGAGGTTGAGCTTTCGCACCTGCGTGAATGCCCTGAGGAAAGCACTGGAGCCATCGGTGGAAAGCTTGACCCCCGCCAGATTCAGGGTGCTCACCGCAGGAAACGCCTCTGACAGTTCGGGCAGATTGCCGACTTGCAGACCGTCGAGGTTCAGCTCTCGATCAGTCACGCCATTCCAGTCAATCGTACCTTCACGCCAGCATTCGATGATCCGCTGCGCCGCAAGTTGGCGGGTGCGCGATGACACGACCCAATCCATGCCGCGGGTTTCATGGGTGAACAGCCAATCGTTCAGACGCCGGGTCAGCGACTCGAATGTCTGCTCCCATGCGTCGATTCGCGCACCGATCTGCACCTCGGTCAACCCGGCGCCCTGCATCCTTACTATCGCCTGCTGCGCCTGCGCGCTGTCGTACTGCGGACGCAAACGCCGGACGCGAGCAGCCCACCCGGCCGCCCCCTCGCCCGTTGCCGTGAGCGGAGGCAGCGGCAGCAACCGCCGGGCGATCACCGAGCCGCTTTCCGCAGGCGGCGTGCGATGGCGCGGTTCTTCCAGGGCAAAGCGCTGAAGCGATCCAGGCATCAGACCTCTGGCCTCTTCGATGCGCTGGCGCGCACTGCCCAGCGACACTTTGGCCTGCTCGGTAAGCGGTGTGCCAACCAGGCTGGTATCAAGCAACAACGCATCACGCGCCAGCAACGCCTCCGGCAGCGCGGTCAACTGACTGTCGCTGAGATCCAGCCAGGTCAGCTCCGGCAGAGACTCCGCACCGACCGGCCATTCGCGCAGGGTCGTCGCGCTAAGGTCCAGTGCCATCAGGCGATTCATCCCGCGCACATCGATGCTGTTCAGCGGGTTGTCATGCAGGTTCAGGGTTTCGAGTGCCGGCAGATCGCTTGAGTCCAGCGGCAGTTCGGTCAAGCCACAATGGCTCAGGTCGAGGTTATCGACCCCGCGAAACGTGCGGATAAAACCGCGCAACTGTTCGACCGGGGCCTGCAACCCGGCCAGATTCAGACTTCTGACATGAGCGAACCCCTCAGGCGACAGGGCCGGCAGACTGTCCACCGGCGAGCCGAGAATATCCAGCACCGAGGCATCATTGGGCAGGCTGACATACAGGTTGTAAAACAGGCTCTCGGTGCGCGCGCCATAACGCTGGAACAACCCGCTGCGCCAGCTGGTCTTCAGCGCCTCGGCCACTGCCGAACGTACTGCACCGCCGTTGAGGACCGTCGGCTCGGAACCGACCCACTCCTGAAGCCGGTTGAGTTCGCTGAACTGCTCGCTCAGGGTTTCGATCGCGGCGAAGCGGCTGCCGATGTCTGGCCATTGCGCCTTGAACCCCGTACTCAGGACATCGAAAAGGCTCGGTTCCATGCCGACAAAACGCTTGAGCTCACCGCGGCAGTAATCCGCGACCATTTCGTCCAGATCGATCAAATGCCGGGGCTGGCTGCGGATAAATTCGTAGATCGGCTTGAACACCCGACGCGGGAATTTCGACCAGTCCAGCGACAGGCCGGACAACAGCCGCTGATGGCCTTCATAGATTTCCATCGGCAGGCTATTGATCGCGGTTGATCGCAAATTCAGGCGTTCCAGTCGTGGCAAGTCCAGAACACCGCGCGGCCATTGGTGCATTTGCGGGCTGCCGATTTCGAGCCTGCGCAATTGGCGCATGCCGCCGACGTCGAGCGTCATGGGCACCACCGGGTTCATGCCTCCAGAGGAACAGTGCAACTCCAGCTCTTCAAGCCGGTTCAGTTCCCGAAGCCGTGTCGCCACTTGCCCGGTAATCGGTGTGGAGAGTTTCAGGCGGGTCATGTGCCGCAGCGTCCTCAACGTCGCGAGCACTTTGTCGAACTCCGCAACACTGGCGGTCAATGTCAGTTTCTCGACATTGGGAAATGCCGCAAGCGTGTCGCCCACGACCGGAACGCGCAACATCAGTTCGCGCACATGGGAAAAGTCCGCCGCCAACGAAGGCAGCGACGCGTCACTGATCAGCGTCAGGCGGGCCGCTTGCGGATCGTGTCCGGCCAACGGTGCATTGCGCCAACAGTCCTTGATGTTTTGCACCACACTGACGAACTCGTCCCGAGAAGCGCGCAAACGCAAATTCTGCGACATCAACCATTGATCGAGCGTTGTTTCCAGACTCCGCCACTCGCTCAATCGATTATTGAGCAAGTGAAAGATCTGCTGGTCATTCTTGCCCAGACGCCATTGTTCAAGGATGAAACCGCGTGCCTGAACATCGGTAAGATCCGGGTAGACATTCTGGACGTGACCGGTCAACGACGGATCCGGCCCCGGCCCATCGCCACTCGCGCGATAGCCAAGCAGTCGGGAGGCAATACGCTGCGGCGGCTTGAACCATGGTTTTTCTGCGGCGCCTGCACGCAGAAGCCAGGCCGACTGACTGCGCTCGGCAAGCGCTCGTTCAGCGATCGCACCTTGCAGCTCGACGCTCTGTCCGACATGCGGCAGCCCCAGCGCCTGCCGTGCCGGATCGGGCAAGGCATGCATCAACGAGCTGAAAAAGTTATCCCCCCTGTGGGGAATGCCATTGAGCGGCTCGCCACGCTCGTTGGCGGCTTGAAAGGCATCGGCGTACTTGACCAGATACTTGTGTGCAGAGGCCGTTTCGCTGCCGATGGCATCCAGCAGCGGGCCGCTGATACTGCCTTCGCGGAGTTCCAGACGCACGTCATCCGACCAGCCCGGCAGCCGACCCAATGTCTGCAACGCGAGATGACGGCTGTCGGGCGAGGCCATGGTCTCACTGCGCAACCCGGCCAGCGCCCGGGTAAGGCGTCCTTGCTGGCCATACCAGCGACCGAGCTCCTGCAAATGCGAAGGGACCTTCGCAGTGCCGTCCAATCGGGCCAGTTCCTCGGCGTTGGCCTCGCCCAACGCAGCTGTTGCGGCCCGCCCGGTCAGCCCGGGGACGACTCGTTGCAGCTTTGCCGCCCGGGGCTCGACTGGCTCGGTTGCCTTGAGAAGACTGTCGAACAACGCAGGCTGGTGCGCGCTGGCGTAGTCGGCAATCTGCCTGGAGAACTCCTGGGCCCTCGACGCGCGAACCCGTGCAGGCTCGCCACCCAGCAGACGCACCGTCTCCGCCTCATCCAGTGCCGCGAGTATCCGGCTCGGTAGCTCACCGTTCAGCACCTCGGCCCGGCTGATCCGGATCGGCGCCTTGCCGCCGCGCTTCGTCCCGTAACCGATTGCCCGCCCCGAGAAGTCAGGATTGTCGAAGATCTGCAGCCTGCGCCCGAACGGCCAGCGTGGCATGTCGGGAAGCAGCGGCAACAGATGCATGAAGCGACTGTCGACTGCCTGAGTGCCGGTTGCCTGTTCGACGATCGATCCGGCATCGCGCTCGGCGTTGAACAGTTGCATGGCATCGGCCAGTTCCGGCGGCGGCAAGGCGTTGTCCAGGTGCATCTTGCGCAAGGCGTTGTCGCTGACACCGGCCACATCGGCCATCGTCAATAATTGCTCGTCAGCAAACGGGTCAGTGCTGTGGCCGATACGCCGCAACAACATCAACCGGTCCCAGTCCTGCGGGCGTTCCAGGGTATGCCGCCATGCACCGGCGCCGTTATGCGTCAGGGGCGGCTGATAGGCCTGCGAATCGCTCGGATGCTGGATGCGCCAGGCTTTGAGCGACTCGTCGTAAGTCTGCTGGTAAGTCTTGCCGTCGAGGCGGATGCAGGTTTTTCCTCCCGACTCGTACTGCCCCAGCGCATTCGGTACAACGTTCGCGTCCAGTGTGACCGGACTCTCGTAGCCACTCAGATCAGGCTTCCACAAGCGGGCCGTGCCGTCGGGCATTTCCACCTGATGCAGGTTCTCGATGACCGGTGTCGATCGGGCGGCGGTCAGCCGGGCGAGCCCTTTGCCGGCACCCGCCATCAAGGCAATCAACGCCAGGTTCTGCGCGACATCGATCAGATGCGCCTTGGCGGCCTTGCGATCACCCTCGCTCCACTCGGTGGCGCCTTCAAGGGTTTCTTCGAGCAGTTGCCCGGCCATCACCACCATCATCACTTCACCCAAAACCGGCACGAACATCGAGACGCCCATCAGCACCAGCATGCCGATGTTCAACAATCCGGCGAATTTTTCCGAACGCACTTTGGCATCGACATCCGCCGTCGGCACTGCATGGCTGCGGGCATCGTCCATCATCCGGTCGCGATGCCGGTGATAAAGGTAATCCCACAAGTCAACGTTTTGCGCCCAGATGCCATGGCCTTTGCGCGGCAGGCCGACCGGGTTCAGATAGGGATCGGTGTTCGGCACCTGCTCGATCGACGGCGCAGGCGGCAGTTCGTGAATACCGGTCAGGGCGGCGTTGAATGGATTGACCGCTTTGTAAAACTCATTGAGCAGCGCTTCATAGGGCGCCAGCCTTTGGGCGAGCGTACGGTTCGGCGGGTCGTCAGTGAACTGGCCGAAGTAACGCGAGCGGTCGGCATACGCGACGAACTGGCTGAAAAACCGTTGGTAGCCGTTGGGTTCCGCTGGATGAGCCTGAGTAGCATCGGGTGCGGTGAACCGCCGCTTGAACATCGCGGCCATCTCCCCGCCCCTGTAGCGCTTGAGCGGGTGATAGGGATCGCCCGGGATATACAGAATCGAATCGTCGCTGTAACGGTACTTCTCACAGATCGTGAACATGACGCAGCCAGTCATGCGCCGGCCCATCAGGCTCAGATCGCGAAACCATATCTGCCGATCGCCCTGAACCGGTGCCAGCTCACCGTCGAGGATTGAACGAATCGAGGCGTAGTCTTCACGCCCGATATCACCTTTGACCAATGCCAGTTCGGCAGCCGCACGCAATGCGGTTTTATGGGCGTCGATGAATTTATCGCGCAGCACGTGCTCGGCCACCGCGTCCCTGGGGTGCAGGAAATCCTTGAGGTAAGCCTGGTATTTCGCCCCGATATCCAGCGAGCGGCACAGGCCGGTGAACTGCTCGACCGTCAGGGAAGTGCTCAACGGCGCAAGGGTGCCGGGTTCCAGGCTTTCACTGCGAAATCCCGATGTTTCATGAAAAGCCCCGCTTTTGCATTCGCGGGCTTCGAAGTTGTGCAGCGCCGCCTGTAGCAGAGGCAGTTTCAATACCTCAAAGTAATCGATGTCGATGGCGAAGATGCCCATCTCCACCGGTTTATTCAGCACCAGCCAGGTCTTGCTGACATCCAGCGTCACGTTGAAGCGGTCCTTGAGGGCCCTGGTCAACAACGGCGCGGCGAAGCTGTCGATGTCCTGGAAGGTTGACATGACGTTGTCCAGGCGGGTCTGGGCGGCGAGGCTGGCGGTCACGGCATCGCCCACGGCTTTGCGTTGATCGCGCGACGCGCGCCTGTACCAGTCCGGTGTGGCGGCAATGGCATTTTTCAGCGCGTCCTGCTGTCGAACCGGTGCGTTGACCAACCAGTCCGGGCTGGCCTTGTGCAGGAAATCGGCGTGCAGACTTTGCGTCGCGAGCGGCCCCGGCGAGGAGGTAACGTTATCGGTTGAAGAGAGGGAGACAGGGATTTCGGGCATGGTTTCACTCCTTGAAATGGAGCGAAAGCAGACCATGGCGAGACTCAACGGCGGCGGTACATAGGTATCGCGGCACGGCGTCTTGTCAGCGGAGATTTCAGGCCCGAGCGGCACTTTCATTCCCGCCCAAAGGGGCTAATATTCGAACGCCCCGACTTGAATTTCCAGGAACCCGGACATGCGTTTATCCGAATTTATCCGGCAACACGCGGATCACATCGTCGAGGAGTGGGAACAGTTCGCCAGGACCATCACCCCGGCGGCCGAGACCATGGACAGAACGGCGCTGCGCGATCATGCCAGAGAGATTCTGCTGGCCGCCGCCCGCGACATGGACACCGCACAGACCGCCAGCGAGCAGATTGCCAAAGCCAAAGGCGAAGGCCCGGAGAAAACCCCGAGCCTGGACGAGGCCGGTGCCAGCCACGGAGAGTTGCGCCATACAGTGGGTTTCGACCTGGTGCAGATGACGTCCGAATTCCGTCATTTGCGTGCCTGTGTGATCCGCCTCTGGGTCAACAGTCTGGAATCACCGGACATCGCGTACTTCCAGGACATGATCCGTTTCAACGAAGCCGTTGATGAAGCCCTGGCCGAATCGACGGCCGCTTACGCCGAACAGGTTGCTCATTCACGGGATATCTTTCTCGCCATCCTCGGCCATGACCTGCGCGCACCGTTGCAAGCGGTCAGCATGTCCACCGAGTTGCTGATGCGCAAAACGGCGCTGGAAGGCGATGCGCTGACCTGCGCGCTGAACATCAGACAGGGTGCGCGGCATATGGCGGCGATGGTCAGCGACCTGCTGGAACTGGTGCGCAGCCGCCTGGGCAAGAGCCTGCCGATCGAACCGGCACCGATGGACCTGGCCGACGCGGCGCGCGCGGCCATCGCCGAAGCCTGCGCCGGCAATCCGGAAAGTGATCCGACACTGAAAACCGAGGGTGACACCCGTGGCAACTGGGATGCCGGACGGATCGATCAACTGCTGCAGAATCTGATCGGCAATGCCTTGCAGCATGGGTCTGATCCGCGCGAAGTGATCGTGACGTTGAAGGGAGAAGCCGGGCACGTGCTTCTGACCGTGCACAACTGCGGCAACCCCATTCCCGCAGAAGCCATCGGTACGATTTTCGATCCATTGGTGCGCAGTGCCGACGAAGAACTCGGCCAGCCGTCGACCAGCCTCGGTCTGGGCCTGTTCATCATCAAGGAAGTGGTGACCGCCCACGGCGGGACGATCGAAGTCAGTTCAAGCGAAGCCGACGGAACGCTGTTCAGCGTGACGCTGCCCAGACAGGTTTGAAGCGCTACTCGACCACCAGCCGCGCCAGACGCTGACGGAGCATGCGGTTCTCGGATCGCAACTCCTGCACTTCTTCCAGCAGGTCCAGCGCCAGGGCGACGCCTTCCCATTCCAGGTCAAGGTCGCGCCGCAGCTTGGCGGCGCGTTTGGCCAGGGCCAGTTCGTAGTCGGTGAAGCGCCATTCCCGGGGCTGCGTGCCCTGAGGTTCGAGGATGCCGTGCTCGACGATTTCGATCACGTAGACGTCCGACAGGTCGGCCGCCTCACAGAATTCTGCCATGTCCAGTTGAACGATCAGGGGGCTGCTCATGATGGGCTACTCCGTCGTCAGTATCAGAAGTTCTCTCGCGGATTGAAGGCGGCCTTCTTCGCCAGTTCCTGCCACAGCGCCTTGACGTCATCGCCGTTGGCTTTGGGCATCACGGCCTTGAGCTGGACGAACAGATAACCGCGCTCGCCGGCCTTGTTCTGCAGGCCGTGGCCCTTGGCTCGCATGCGCTGGCCATTCTGGCTGCCGGCCGGTACCTTGAGGTTGATCTTGCCGGTCAGGGTCGGCACGGCCACTTCGGCGCCCAGCGCCAGCTCCCAGGGAGCAAGCGGCAAGGTGATGATCAGGTTTTCGCCTTCGACGTCGAATTTCGGGTGCGGCGCGAAACGGATGGTCAGGTACAGATCACCATTGGCGCCGCCACCAATGCCCGGTGCGCCCTGACCCTTGAGGCGGATGCGCTCGCCGTCGGCCACGCCGGCCGGGATCTTCACGTTCAGGCTCTTGCTGGTGTTGCTGACGTGCTGGCCCGAACCGTTGTATTGCGGCACCTGAAAGCTGATCTTTTTCGATTCGTTCGAAAGCGTCTCTTCCAGAAAGATCGGCAGTTCCAGTTCCACGTCTTGCCCTCGCCGTCCGGCGCTGCGGGATTGCCGGCCAGCGCCGCCACCGAAACCGGGGCCGCGATTGCCGAAGATCGAACTGAAGAAGTCCGAAAAGTCACCGGTGTCCTGACCGCCACTGTTGCCAAAGCCGCCACGGCTCTGCCAGCCCGGCGGGCCCTGGAACGGCTGACCGTGCTGGCCGTAACGGCGCAGGTCATCGTATTCGGCGCGTTTGTCGGCACTTTTCAGCGCTTCATAGGCTTCCGAGGCGTCCTTGAACTTGGCCTCGGCGTCCTTTTCCTTGCTGACATCGGGGTGGTATTTGCGCGCCAGCTTGCGATAGGCAGCCTTGATTGCCTTGTCGTCAGCCGTCGGCTCCACGCCGAGTATCTTGTAATAGTCTTTGAAGTCCATCGAAGGAATCACCATCCGTTATCGATTTCGCGCCGATCCCAGCATGCGCCTATTCGCGCGTGCCGGGTTGACCGATCTCAAGTTTGTGACCGGGTGGCGCAGCAGAAGTTTATCGGCAGTGGACGGCGGTTCTTGCGACCGCCGGTATTTCTGCCGACCCATGCCAGCAAGTTTGGGGCAAAGCGCCGAGTTTCAAGCAAGCTTAGTCGTGAAATAGCAGATGACCGGCCTTCGAATCTGTCGCGCACTGACATACACTGCGCGGCCGTTTTTTTGACCGGAACCGAAAGACCATGAAAGACGCCTCTCCAGCCCGTGCCTGCGGCATCGACTTCGGCACGTCCAACTCCACCGTCGGCTGGCTGCGCCCCGGCATGGAAACGATGATCGCGCTGGAAGACGACAAGATCACCCTGCCATCGGTGGTCTTTTTCAATATCGAAGAGCGCCGTCCGGTATACGGCCGTCTGGCGCTGCACGAGTACCTGGAAGGCTACGAAGGCCGGCTGATGCGCTCGCTCAAAAGTCTTCTCGGTTCCAAGCTGATCAAGCACGACACCAGCGTTCTCGGCACCGCGATGCCGTTCAAGGACTTGCTCGGGCTGTTCATCGGCCAGCTCAAGAGCCGCGCGGAAACTGCCGCCGGTCGGGAGTTCGAGCAGGTTGTACTGGGCCGCCCGGTGTTCTTCGTCGACGACGATCCGCTGGCCGACCAGGAAGCCGAAGACACCCTGGTGGAAGTGGCGCGCAAACTCGGTTTCAAGGACGTGTCGTTCCAGTACGAGCCGATTGCCGCAGCCTTCGACTACGAGTCGACCATCGAAAAGGAAGAACTGGTGCTGATCGTCGACATCGGCGGCGGTACGTCAGACTTCTCGCTGGTGCGCCTGTCGCCCGAGCGTCGTGGTGTGGATAACCGTCACGACGACATCCTCGCCACCGGCGGCGTGCACATCGGCGGGACCGACTTCGACAAACAATTGAGCCTGCAAGGCCTGATGCCGCTGTTCGGCTACGGCAGCCGCATGAAAAGCGGCGCGTTCATGCCGACCAGTCACCACATGAACCTGGCGACCTGGCATACCATCAACTCGGTGTACTCGCAGAAATCGACCCTGGCCCTGGGCAGCATGCGCTACGACATCGAAGACACCGGCGGCATCGACCGTCTGTTCAAGCTGATCGAACAGCGCGCCGGGCATTGGCTGGCGATGGAAGTGGAAGAAACCAAGATTCAGCTGACCCACAACGACAGCCGCCATGTGCCGCTGGATCGCATCGAGCCGGGCCTGAGCGTGGAACTGACCCGGGCGTTGTTCGAGTCGGCGATCGAGTCGCAGCTGGAGCGCGTGCGCGGCAGCGTCACCCAGTTGCTGGCGGACGCCAATGTGGCGGTGGGTCAGGTTGATACGGTGTTCTTTACCGGTGGCTCGAGCGGCATTCCGGCACTGCGCAACAGCGTCTCGGCGATGCTGCCGAACGCGCGGCATGTGGAAGGCAATATCTTCGGCAGCATCGGCAGCGGCCTGGCGATTGAAGCCATGAAGCGCTACGGCGTTTAACGCCAGCCTCAAGTTGCAAGCTTCAAGCTACAAGTAAAAGCAAAGGCAAGAGCGACCACCGCTCTTGCCTTTTTCTTGCGGCTTGCAGCTCAAAACTCGCAGCTGCTTTTAAACCATCCCGCCCAGCTTCAGCTCACTCTTCAGATACGCGTAATAAATCGGCCCCGCCACTACCCCCGGCAAGCCGAACGCGGCCTCGAACACCAGCATTGCCAGCAGCAACTCCCAGGACTTGGCACTGATCTGCCCGCCGACGATGCGCGCGTTGAGAAAGTATTCGAGCTTGTGGATAAAGATCAGGTACCCAAGCGCCGCAATGGCCACCCAGATCGACAGCGACAGGCCGACGATGGTGATCAGCGTGTTCGACATCAGATTGCCGATCACCGGCAGCAGACCGAGCAGGAAGGTCAGCACGATCAGGGTCTTGGTCAGCGGCAGCTTGATCCCGAACATCGGCAGGATCACCGCCAGGAAGATCCCGGTGAAGAACGTGTTGAGCAGGGAAATCTTGATCTGCGCGAACACGATGTTGCGAAACGCCTGAACCAGCAAGTGCAGACGGTCGAACAGGGCGGCCGCCAACGGCTTGCGCTTGGTGACGTCCGGCACGCGCTGCAAGGCGATGATCGCGCCCAGCACCATGCCGATCAGCAGCGTCACGAACATGTGCGCCGCGTCCTTGCCCACCAGTTGCAGGTCGGACAGGTGTTTGCTCGCCCATTCACCGATGGCCACCCGGAATTCGGCGGCACTGGCCGGCAGGTAACTGTCGAGAAACGGCGGGAGTTGCCCACGCGCGCGGTCGACCACACCCATGAATTTATCGAGGGAAGCGCCGGGGTTTTCCGCCTCGTGCAACAGGAAACTGATGGCCCCGGCAAAGATCAACGCCAGCACACTCACTACCAGCGTGCCCAGCAGCGCCACCGCCAGCCACCGCGCACGGCGACCTTCGATCAGCCGTTGCAGTTGCGGGGTGAGCATGTTGACCAGTTCGAATACCAGCAGCCCGGCGAGCAGACTGGGCAGCAAACGCAATGGCAACACCAGCAACAGACCGCCGAAAATGATGATGCAACTGACCCAGAACACTACATGACGCTCAGAAAACGTTGGCATACAGCCTCAAAACGAACGGCGTAAAAGGATTGGCAGTCTGCCAGCGATCCTTGGGGAGCACTAGGGATATGCGGTGTTTGTAGGTTTGGGGCTCGGCTTGAGAACCACCCCTCACCCTAGCCCTCTCCCGGAGGGAGAGGGCACTGATTGCGGGATGCTCGGGTGATCCGGCGACCTGAAAGCTCTGTATCGAATCCATAATCGACCGGATGTTTCAGGTCGAAGAATGCCTGGAAACAACGCGGTCAGTCCCCTCTCCCTCTGGGAGAGGGTTAGGGTGAGGGCCTGGATCCCAAGCCGGACACATCTGCCAGTCACCACTCAAACCCGCTTTATTTTTTCTTCAGGCAATCACTCATGAAGGTCTTGCGCGCATCACCCGTCAGCGCCTTGGTGGCCGCATCGGCGTTGCAGGTTTTCATTTTCTGTTGCTGCGGGGTCAGGGCCTTGGCGTCGTTTGCTGCCGGGGTTGCCTTGAGGCAGGTGCTCATGAAGGCTTTGCGCTCATCGCCCTTGAGGCTCTTGGCCGTGGCGTCGGCGTTGCAGGTGGTCATTTTGTTCTGTTGCGCCGTGGCGGCGAAACCCTGGGAGCACAGCAGCAGACCGATCATTAACAAAGGGACACGCAGCATCTTCATGGAGTTTTCTCCTTGGCGCCGCCTCGATGGAGGCGGCCTCCGGCTGAGTGTAGTCAAAGCTTGTTACACCTTCCTGCCCTCAAGATGGCTGCGCCGGTATTGTTCGGGGGTACATCCGGCCTGCCGGGCAAACATGGCGATGAAGGCCGAGCCGCTGCTGTAGCCGAGATCAAAAGCGATTTCCTGCACGCTGCGCGCCGACTCCAGCGCCTCAATGGCCGCGAGATAGCGCAGCCGCTGGCGCCATTCGCCAAAACTCATCCCCAATTCCCGCACGAATTGCCGGGCCAGAGTGCGCTCGCTGACATGCACCTGCGCCGCCCAGTGCGCCAGCGGCTGATTGTTGCCGGGCTCGGCCTGCAGGGTTTCGAGAATGGTCAGCAAACCGGGGCTGCTGGCGTAAGGCAAATAGCATTGGTGAACCGGCGCCTGGCGCAATTGATCCACCAGCACCTGGGCCAGGCGCTGGTCGGCTTCGAACGCCGGGATCTTCACATCACGGGCGGCAAAGTCCTTGAGGATCGCCTTGAGAATGTCGCTGATCGCCAGAGTGCAGGCCTGCGTCGGCAAATCGGAACAGACATCCGGCGCCAGACACACAGCCCGATAGTTGACCGGCTGATGACTGTAGAAACTGTGCTCGACCTGCGGCGGCACCCACACCGCGTATTGCGGCGGCGACATGAAGCGGCTGCCGTCGACATCCATGTGCAGCACGCCGTGGGCCGCGTACTCCAGCGTGCCCCACGGATGGCGGTGCGGCGCGGCGTATTCGTGGGCGTTGAAGTCGGCATAGCGGAAATACACCGCCGACGGCAGTTCGCTGAAATCCAGCAGATCGATGTGTTTACTGTTCATGCTGTCCGGAATCAGGGGCGGGTTGTCCGGTTCGCAGTATAGGCCTGCATCCAGACAGGGGATAATCACCGTTCATCAACGTACTGGTTTCTCCTCCCATGCAATACGCGTTTCCCCTGCTGGCGATTTTCATCTGGGCCGGCAACACCGTGATCAACAAGCTTGCGGTCGGTGCGATCTTTCCCGCCGAGATCGGCTTCTACCGCTGGCTGCTCGCCGGCCTGCTGTTCACGCCGTTCATGCTCAAAAAGGTGATCGCGCACTGGCCGCAGATCCGCCCGAATCTGGGCAAGATTTTCATCCTCGGCGTGCTCGGCATGGCGGTCTATCAGAGCCTGGCCTACTTCGCCGCAACCATGACCAGCGCCACCAACATGGGCATCATCCTGTCGTTGATGCCGCTGATGTCGCTGGCCATGGCGATCATCAGCCTCGGCCAGCGCCTGACCGCCGGCGCACTGGTCGGAGCCGTACTTTCATTCGCGGGTGTATTGGTGGTGGTGTCCTCCGGCAGCCTCGGCGCACTGCTGCAACACGGGGTGAACCTGGGTGACGCGATGATGTTGATTGCCACCCTCGCCTACGCGATCTACAGCACCCTGCTGAAAAAATGGCAACTGCGCCTGCCGCCGCTGGTGTTGCTGTATTTGCAGGTGCTGGTGGCGGTGGTGGTGTTGTTTCCGCTGTACGCGACTTCACCGAAAACCGGCCTGACCCTGCAGAACATTCCGCTGGTGCTGTACGCGTGCCTGCTGGCCTCGATGCTTGCGCCGCTGGCGTGGATGCAGGCCGTGCAGCGTCTGGGCCCGAGCCGGACCACGCTGTTCTTCAACCTGCTGCCGCTGATCACCGCGCTGATTGCCGCAGTGGTGCTGAAGGAACAACTGGCGATGTATCACCTGGTCGGTGGCTTGCTGACGCTGGGCGGGGTGATTCTTTCCGAGCGCTGGACCACCGTCCTCGGTCGCTCCCGCACCCCGAGCGCCGCCTAGACCCCGGCGGCTTTCAACCGCGCGGCGTGCTCGACGAACAGCCGCACCGGATCCGCGCCTTTGCCGACCAGTCCCAGCGACTGGTTGACGATGTCGAAGTGATCCATCGGGTAGTCATCGCCGATGACCGTGCCCAGGTGCGAGCTGTAGCGTCCGACCATGCCATCGCACTGCCCCGGCTCGCGCACGAAGGTTTTGGCGAACAACCGACAGCTGCGGTTGGTGCCATCGAACAGGTTGCCACCGCGATCGGTCTTGCCCGGCTGCAAGGTGCCGGACCACGAGTAATACCGCACGCCGTTGACCTCTTCCGGCCCCTGCCCGCCCCAGGTTTGCGGCAGGCCCTGTGGATAACGCTGGTTGAACAGCGCCACGCCTTCGGTGGTCAGGGAATGGTGCGAGGCGTGGATATCCACCGGCAGTTTCGGCCCGTGGTAGCCGGTCTCCAGCAGCGCCATCAGCCAGCCGACAAAACGCAACAGCGCCTCGAGGATTCGGCCCTTGGCGCTGTCCGCCGGATAGTGTTTCGCCAGATAGTCGGCCAGTTCCGAACCGTGATTGGGCCCGGCAACCGACGTCACCGACGCCACCAGATCCGGTCGCTTGGCCGCCGCGTAACGTGCCGTCAGCGAACCCTGGCTATGGCCGAACAGATTGACCTTGGCCGCGCCGGTCTCACGAAGGATTTCATCGATGCGCGTCAGCAACTGCTCGCCGCGCACCTCGGTGGAATTGAGCGGCGACACCTGCACCGCAATCACCGTTGCACCACCCCGGCGCAACGCCTTGATGATTCCGTACCAGTACGGGTACAGCACCAGACGGATGAAACCGAGCATTCCCGGCACCAGCACCAGTGGATAACGTGTGGCCGAATCTTGCGACATGGGCAAACATCCTTGTGGTCGGTGAGTGGATGCAGGGCGTGCAAAACGCCCGCCAAGCATCCGCCTCGATGATGACAACTCCACGACCAGCCTACTTCAGCCCCACCACCCCCGCCACAATCAGCCCCACGGACAGCAACTTCACCAGCGTCAGGCTCTCGCCCAGCAGGGCGAATCCGAGAAACACCGTGCCAAGCGAACCGATGGCGGTCCAGATCGGGTAGGCGATGCTCACCGGCAACTCGCGCATCGCCAAGGTCAGGAAGTACACCCCGCCCACCGCCGCGACCACGGTAATCAGCGACGGCCAGAGCCGGGTGAAACCCTCGGCGTACTTCATGCCCATGGCGAAGGTGACCTCGAACCCCGCTGCGATCAGCAGAAACAGCCAGGCCACCTAGAGCTCCCGGGCGAGGTCGAGCAAGCGCTGCTCGGCCTCGGCCACCGACACCGCGAAGGTGCGCTCGGCGGATTCCTCGCCCTCGGCGGCGACCACCGTGACATCGTTGATGCCGATGAAGCCAAGCGCGGTGCGCAACCAAGGGTCGGCGTGGTTAAGCGCCTCCAGCTCACCGCCCGGGCCGAAACCGAAACCGCCGCGACTGGTGACGATCAGCGCCTTTTTGCCGTGCAGCAGCGGCGTGTATTGGGCGATGCCGTTGTCCAGCGTATGGTCGAACGTCAGACCCAACCGCACGATCTGATCGACCCAGGCCTTGAGGCCGCTGGGCACGTTGAAGTTGTACATCGGCGTGGAAATCAGCAGCAGGTCGTGATCGAACAACTCGCCCACCAGTTGATCGCTGAGCGCCAGATCGGCCTGCATCGTCAGCGGCCGAGCCTCGGGATCCGGATAAAACGCCGCCGCGACAAACGCCTCGTTCACCGCCGGAATCAACGCCCGGCCGACTTCACGGCGAGTGACCTGAGCCTGTGGATGACGGACTTGCCAGGCACTGAGAAAGGTTTCTGCCAGACGCCGCGAATGGGAACGCTCACCGCGAGGGCTGGCATGGATCACAAGAATCTTGCTCATCTGAATCTCCTTGGGACTAGACTTGAGTGACGGTGTGGCGCCAGATTGCAGCACCCACGTCATCGCCTCAAATGAGCAAAAATCAGTCGGGATGAATTGATTTCATCCGTGGAGTTTCCATGTTCGCTTCATTGCCGCTGACCGCCCTGCGCGCGTTCGAATCCGCTTCACGCCTGTTGAGCTTCAAGGCGGCCGCCGAAGAACTGGCGGTGACGCCGACGGCGATCTCCCATCAGATCCGCTCGCTGGAGGACTGGCTCGGCGTGGCGCTGTTCGAACGCCTGCCGCGTCAGGTGCGCCTGACCGAGGGTGGCGAGCGGCTGTTTCGCAGCTTGCACGGCGCATTTCTGGAGGTGGCGCAAAGCGTCGACACCCTGCGCCCGCAACGCAGCGGCAGCAGCCTGACGCTGTCGACCACCGCCGCGTTCGCCGCGCTGTGGCTGGTGCCGCGACTGGGGCGGTTTTATGCGAAGCATCCGAACATCAATGTGCGCCTGGACACCCATTGCGAAGTCATCGACCTGCATCAGGACGCCAGCGTCGATCTGGTGCTGCGCTACAGCCTCGACGATTACCCGAACCTCTACGGGTTGTGCCTGTTCGATGAGTCGTTCGGCGTGTATGGCTCGCCGGAGCAGGTGGCGCTGGCCGCCCGCCGTACCCCGGCGCTGATCAGCGTGCGCTGGCACAACTCAAAGCTCTACGCCCACGGCTGGGAAGCCTGGTGCGCGCAGTCAGGCGAGAACTGGCTCAATCAGCAACCGGCCGTCCGCGAATACGACGAAGAGCACTACGCGCTGCAAGCAGCCATTGCCGGACAGGGGCTGGTGCTGGCGAGCAATATTCTGGTGTCGGAGAGCGTCGCCAGCGGTCTGCTGGTGCCGTACAAGGACGAAGTGCAGGTCGACGGCGCCGGTTACAGCGCGCTTTGTGTACCGGGCCGCGAGCGGCATCCGCCGGTAAAGGCGTTTTTTGCCTGGCTGCGCGAAGAGGCGCAGCTCTCCGTGCATGCCCCGCGCTGAATCCGACAAAACTTTTTGCAGCGTTCATCACTCACAACCAGGTAACGATCACGTCAGCAGAACGTGACGCCAATCGGATTAGCCTCCAGGAGACTGAAATGAGTGACCTGCAATTGTCTGATGTTCAAACCCTGCGCGAGCGCGCACGCCAGCACGTGGAAAACGGCGCAGTGACCGAAAGCTACAGCGCCAACCGTGAAGAAGTGCTGCGCCTGCTCAACGAATCGCTGGCCACCGAACTGGTCTGCGTCTTGCGCTACAAGCGCCACTACTTCATGGCCAACGGCTTGAAAGCCAACGTCGCCGCCGACGAGTTTCTCGAGCACGCCACTCAGGAAGCCGAACACGCCGACCGTCTGGCCGAGCGCATCGTGCAACTGGGCGGCGAGCCCGAGTTCAACCCTGACCTGCTGTCGAAGATGTCCCACGCGCAATACGTGGCCGGCAACACCTTGAAGGAAATGGTCTACGAAGACCTGGTGGCCGAGCGGATCGCCATCGACAGCTACCGCGAGATCATCCAGTACATCGGTGACAAGGATCCGACCACCCGCCGGATCTTTGAAGACATCCTGGCTCAGGAAGAAGAGCATGCGGATGACATGGCGGATATTCTGAAGGACCTCTAATCCCCGCTCCCCCCGCTGACCGATCGTTCCCACGCTCCGCGTGGGAATGCATCCCGGGACGCTCAGCGTCCCAAGAGCGGACGCAGAGCGTCCATGGCGACGTTCCCACGCAGACGGTTCGACGTGGGAACGATCGGGTTGCAGCAATTACTTGGTGGGTTTGACGGTCACCGGCGCCTTGCCCGCCTTCATCTGCTCCAGCAGCGGCGCGCACTGGTTAGGCTCGCCACCACTCGGCGCCACCAGCGCCAGCAACCCTGCCGCCGGCGCAGCGATCACGCCCAAGGCC
This sequence comes from Pseudomonas sp. B707, assembly GCF_022496685.1. Classification (NCBI taxonomy): domain Bacteria; kingdom Pseudomonadati; phylum Pseudomonadota; class Gammaproteobacteria; order Pseudomonadales; family Pseudomonadaceae; genus Pseudomonas; species Pseudomonas sp. B707. Next base: position 144,110 of record NZ_WTVE01000036.1, read on the forward strand.
ACCATCCCCGCCCCGCGCAACATCAGCGGCACCGCTTTCACCCCGGCATCCGGCTTGATGAACTTGCCCCGTACATACAACGGCGAGCGCAGGGAAATCAGGCGCCAGCCCTTGGATTCCGGCGTCACCGTCAGATCCAGTTGCTCGGTGGCCATGTTCGCCGTGCCGTCGATGTAGATAATTGCGTTCTCGGTATCGAACACAAACAGTCTTGTCGTCGCCAGACCGGTCTTGATATCGAAGTCCGCCGCCGCGCAATTGATCTTCACTTCCTTGTCGCCAAAGATCTTGCCGACCACGTAGTTACCGACGTTGAGGCCTGCCAGCTCCATCAACTCGCGACTGATCGCACCGTCGTTGATCAGCATCTTCAGGTTGCCGTTGGCACCGCCCAACAGTTTGGCCACCGAGTTGCCGCGACCGGCGATATCGGCATCACCGTTGAGCTCGCCGAAACTGGTCTTCATCGGTTCGAAGGTCGGGAACAGCTGTTTGAGCTTGAACTTGCGCGCGGTCAGTCTGGCCCGGCCCTCCAGCGGTTCGGTGCGACCGTTGAGGCGAATCTGCGCATCGAGGTTGCCACCGGCCACGCCGAAGCGCAGCGGCTCCAGACTCAGCTCGCCGTCGTTGAGTTTGAGGTGGGTATAGAGGTCGGTGAACGGCAGTTCTTCGCTGTGGACGATGCGTTTGCCGGTGAATTCGACGTCGGCGTCCATGTCGCGCCAGCGCTCGGTCTTGAACTCTTCCACCGGCAACACCTTGTCCGCCGGCTGCTTGCTCTCGCCGCCACGGGCCTTCTGCTTGGCATTGGAATCGGCACCGATCAGCGGCGCGAGGTCGGCAAACAACAATTGATTGGACAGCAGCGCGCCACTCAGCTTGGGCCGTGGCTGACTGGCGACGTAGGCCAGATCGCCATGGATGTCGCTGCTGCCGATCTTGCCGTTGAACTGTTCGTAGCGGAACTGCGCGCCGCCCGGCTCATGCAGCTTGGCGATCAAATGGCCGTCGGTGGCGTACGGCGGGGTGTCCGGCAGGGTCACGCCGGTCAGCGGATACAGGTTGCCGAGGCTGGCGCCGGCCAGTTTCAGGCGCAGATCGAGGGCGCCGAGATTCAGCGGATCGGTCAGGGTGCCGGCGAGTTCGACGCTGGTATCGCCGATCTTCGCCTGGGCCTGCAACGGGAACGGTTTGCTCGCGTCCTGCAGAGCCAGCAAGCCACCGATCTTGCCCTGGCCGGCGAGTTTCTGGCCGTGATACTGGCCGGTGACTTTCAGGCCGAAGGCGTAATCCTGCGGTGCGCCGCCCTTGTCCTGCGCGGTTTTTGCGGCTTTGTCGCCGACGATGTCGCTGAACGGAATCGGCTTGCCCAGCGGATCGATCAACAGGTCGAGGTTGGTCTTGAGGGTCTGATCATCGAGGGCGACGTGGCCCTTGTCGAAACCGATGGCGCCGATGTCGACCACCCAGTTCGAGGGCTCGGCATTCGGGTCCTTGGGATCGAACTTGAAGGTCCAGTTGGCGCGGCCGTCGGCCAAACGCTGCAGTTGCGCGTTGGGTTCGGTCAGGTCGATGCGCGGGATCGCGACCCGTTGCGCCAGCAAGGCCAGTGGCGAAATGCGCAGCTCGACCCGTTTGAGGGTGACCATCTGCGGTTGCTTCGACCAGTCGGGATTGCCCAGCGTCAGGTCTTCGGCAACCACATGCGGCCACGGCACCCAGGCGCGCCAGCCGCCCTCGTCGAGCTCACGCCGCCAGACCACCGACAGGTTGCCGTTGATGGCGAACGGTCGATGCAGTTCTTCCGAGACTTTGGCGTTGAGCGGCGGTTTGATGCGGTTCCAGTCGAAGAACACGATGATAAATACCAGCACTGCCAGTAACAGCACGAGGGTGGCGAAGGTCCAGGCGAAGATTTTACGCGTGCGCGTCATTGCACAAAGCTCCTGAAGACGACTGCATCCATTGGCACGACGCAGCTGAAACGACGGGCCGTGATGGCCCTCATGAAATCTGTGACTGACAAACAGCCCGCAGGTTTAATCCAAAGCCCCAGCGAGGGGAAAAAACGGTCGCCATTCTGACCGATCGGTCGAATTGGCGTTACCGGACCCGCACTTTTGCGAGGCGCGAGTGGGTGGAAAATACCCACCGCAGTGCAAAACCGCCCGCCTGAAACGCCCGAGCTAGAGCCTCTCAAGCGAACAATCAATTCTGTTGATTATTACCATTGTGTTTATGAACTTTTATATCGACTTATCGAGAGTAGCATTGCCCTCGTACCCACTTTATCGCCCTCCCAAGGAGCAACCCATCATGAAACGCCAACTTCTGTTCAGTCTTACCCTCTCGATGCTGGCCAGCACCGCTTTCGCCCTGCCAGCTGCCGATCAAGCGACTCCGCAAGTCAAAACCAGCCACTCGGTGTTCAGCCAGACTGTTGCCGCTGATGGCTCGGACCGCACTCCACAAGGCCAGACCCTGGCTGAAAACGGTCGTAACCGTCTGGAAGAAAAAGGTCTGGTTCAAGATGGCTATGACAAAACCCCACAAGGTCAAACCGTAGCCGAAGGCGGCCGTGATCGTCTGGAACAGAAAGGTCTGGTTCAAGACGGTTCGGACCGCACTCCACAAGGTCAAACCCTGGCATCTGACGGTTCTGATCGCACCCCACAAGGCCAAACCCTGGCATCTGACGGTTCCGATCGCACTCCACAGGGCCAAACCCTGGCAGCCGACGGTTCCGATCGCACCCCACAAGGTCAAACTCTGGCCGAAAGCGGTGGTGACCGTGTGATCGAACGCAACAGCGCTTTGAGCTAAGCCCATGGCGGCCTGGAAAAAAAGCCCAATCCCCGGATTGGGCTTTTGACTTTTCAGCAGCCTGTATAAAGAAGTCGCGATTTCCCTGCTCCATCTCCCCCGCTGCCGTTCGACGCCGACAAAGCCGATTTGCTAGAGTGCGGCGCTTGTCTTGCCTAAGAACACACCCTTGCGATGCTGCCCCGCGCCGAACAGAAACAACAGACCCGCAACGCCCTGATGGACGCTGCCCGCCACTTGATGGAAAGCGGCCGAGGATTCGGCAGCCTGAGCCTGCGTGAAGTGACGAAAACCGCCGGCATCGTGCCCACCGGTTTCTACCGGCATTTCGCCGACATGGACGAACTCGGCCTGGTACTGGTCAGCGAAGTCGGCCAGACCTTCCGCGAAACCATCCGCCTGGTACGCCACAACGAATTCGTCATGGGCGGCATCATCGATGCGTCGGTGCGGATTTTCCTCGACGTGGTCAGCGCCAACCGTTCGCAATTCCTGTTTCTGGCCCGCGAGCAGTACGGCGGATCGTTGCCGGTGCGTCAGGCCATTGGCCGTTTGCGGGAGGACATCAGCTCCGACCTGGCGGCGGATCTGGCCTTGATGCCCAAGCTCCAGCACCTCAATCGCGAAGGCCTGAGCGTAATGGCCGACCTGATTGTCAAATCGGTGTTCGCCACCCTGCCGGACATCATCGACCCGCCCGCCGAAGCCCTGCCCGAGCATCTGACGCCCCAGGCGAAGATCACCCAGCAGTTGCGCTTCATCTTTATCGGGTTGAAGCACTGGCAAGGGCTCGGCAGTACCGAGTGAGAGAGCAAAAAAGTCGCAGCCCGGAGCTGCGATTTTTTTTGCGCCGCAAATTGGTGCATGTAAAAAACTTCATGCACCAAAACGCCCCACAATCCTGCAACATCTTGAAACATCCACTAGGCTCCGACAGGGTTTTCCTACGCTTCGTCCGATTGGCAAGCCCCTTGCTCTAGCCTGAGCATTGTCCATTGCTGGAAGCTTTCCGATGCTGGTGATTCATCGCAGAATCGAGCCCCAACCCGTCTGGGCCGCCGAGTTGCACCTGACCTTCGAAGCCAGGAGCAAAAGCCGCCTGCGCTGTTTCAGTGCCGAAGGCGAGGACGTCGGACTGTTTCTGGAGCGCGGTCAGCCGCCGCTGTTCGACGGCGAATGCCTGCAAGCCGAAGATGGACGGATCGTCCGAGTCTGCGCCCGCCCCGAACAATTGCTGCACGTCACCTGCGCCAACGCCTTTGAACTGACCCGTGCGGCCTATCACCTGGGCAACCGCCATGTGGCGCTGCAAGTCGGTGACGGCTGGTTGCGACTGCTCGACGATTACGTGCTCAAGGCGATGCTCGAACAGCTCGGCGCCGCCGTGGAATCGATCGAAGCGCCGTTCCAGCCGGAACACGGCGCCTACGGGGGCGGCCATCATCATTCGCGGCACGGTGACGAAGACTTCAACTACGCGCCGAAACTCCATCAGTTCGGCGTCCGTCTGTGAACCCGGCCTGGGCGCTGCTGCGCCTGGCCAGTCCGCAATTGCCGATTGGCGGCTACAGCTATTCCCAGGGCCTGGAAATGGCGGTGGATAACGGCCGTGTCGACAGCCCGGACAGCGCCCGCCGCTGGATCAGCGATCAATTGCTGCTCAACCTCGCGCGGTTTGAAGCGCCCCTGCTGCTCGCCCATTGCCAGGCCGCCGCGGACGAACACTGGGATGAATTGCGCAAGCTCTGCGAAAGCCACCGCGCCAGCCGCGAAACCCGCGAGCTGCATCTGGAGAGCCGGCAGATGGGCTACTCGTTGCAGCAATTGCTCAACGGCTTGCCCGAACTCGATCAGCCCGCGCGGGATTTTCTCGAACATTGCGCCGAGCCGCACCTGGCCCTGTGCTGGGCCTTGGCGGCTCGCGCCTGGCAGATCAGCCCGCAGGACGCCCTCGCCGCGTGGCTGTGGAGCTGGCTGGAAAACCAGCTCGCGGTGCTGATGAAAACCTTGCCGCTGGGCCAGCAAGCCGCCCAGCGCCTGACCAGCGAACTGCTGCCGCTGCTGCAACAGGCGCAGCAGGATGCCACCCGAATCAATCCCGAACACCTCGGCAGCGCCGTGTTCGGTCTGTCCCTGGCGTGCATGGCCCATGAGCGCCAGTACAGCCGCCTGTTCCGTTCCTAGGGCCTTTTATCTGGAGAATCACATGAACACACAACCCCTGCGCGTCGGCATCGGCGGCCCGGTCGGTTCCGGGAAAACCGCGTTGACCCTGGCCCTGTGCCTGGCGCTGCGCGAACGCTACAACCTGGCCGTAGTCACCAACGACATCTACACCCGCGAAGACGCCGACTTTCTCGTGCGCAACGAAGCGCTGGCGCCAGAACGCATCATCGGCGTGGAAACCGGCGGCTGCCCGCACACCGCGATCCGCGAAGACGCTTCGATCAACCTCGAAGCGGTGGATCAACTGAACCGGCGTTTTCCGGGGCTGGACCTGATTCTGGTGGAGTCCGGTGGCGACAATCTTTCCGCGACCTTCAGCCCGGAACTGTCCGACCTGACCATCTACGTGATCGACGTTTCGGCCGGCGACAAGCTGCCGCGCAAGGGCGGGCCCGGCATTTGCAAATCCGACCTGCTGGTAATCAACAAGATCGACCTCGCGCCGCTGGTCGGCGCCTCGCTGGAGATGATGAACAGCGACACCCAACGCATGCGCAACGGCAAGCCGTTCGTGTTCAGCAACCAGAAAACCGGTCAGGGCCTGGAAGACATCATTGCCTTCATCGAACGCCAGGGCCTGCTGACCGCAGCCTGATTCACTGATCAACAAGGAAGCTTATCCATGACACTCAAACGCATTCTCGGCGCCGTCGCGCTGCTGCTGACTCCGGCCCTGGCCTTCGCCCACCCTGGCCACGGCGACTCTGGCCTGGTGGCCGGCATCAGCCACCCGATCGGCGGTCTCGACCATTTGCTGGCGATGGTGGCCGTCGGTCTGTGGGCGGCGCAGCAGCAAGGCGCCGCACGCTGGGCGCTGCCGTGCACCTTCGTTGGAACCATGCTGATCGGCGGCCTGCTCGGTTTTGAAGGGCTGGAATTGCCGGCGCTGGAAAGCGGGATTGCCGCCTCGGTGCTGGCGCTGGGTCTGGCGGTGGCGCTGGCGGTGCGTCCGCCGCTGGTAATGGCAGTGGCGGCGACGGCGCTGTTTGCGCTGTTCCACGGCGTGGCCCACGGCCTCGAGTTGCCGGACATGTCGAGCCCTTGGGCGTATGCCGCCGGTTTCGTGGTCGCAACGGCTGCGCTGCATGCGGCGGGTTATGCGGTCGTGCGTTTTCTGCCTCAGGCTGCTGCGCCGCTGGTCCGACTGGCCGGAGCGGCTTCGGCGGTGACGGGCGCGTGGTTGCTGGCTGGCTGATTTTTATCGCCTGATCCGGCCTCATCGCCAGCAGGCTGGCTCCACAGGATTGTGTACGCTGCAAATCCATTGTGGGAGCCAGCCTGCTGGCGATAGCGGCCTGACAGACACCGCGTCTCTAAGGCCGGTCTCTCTGCTACCATGTCGCGCAATCGCCCCTGCCGTGACGACGTCCGCCCATGCCCCACGCTTCCCGCTCCACCTCCCTGCCTGAATTGACCACCCTGTTCGGTGAAGTGCAACAGCACTTTCTGAACGTGATCGTGCCCCTCTGGCAAGGACCGGGCTGGAACGCCGACATGGCGTTGCCTTACGAGGCGCTGGACGCCGCACATCAACCGCTGCCACCGCAGCGTTACCGAGCCATGGCCTGCGCACGGCAGCTGTACCTGTTTTCCAGCCTGATCGGGGTTGTGGATAACGCCGAAGCAAGGGCGGCCGCGCTGTTCCGTTCCCTGCAACGGCACTTCCACGATGCCGAGCACGGCGGCTGGTTCTACAGCATCGATCCGCAGGGTAAACCGCTGGATCAGCGCAAGGATCTCTACACCCACGCCTTCATCCTGTTCGCCTGCGCTCACTACTGGGAAAAGTCCCGCGAGCCCTTGGTCGAATCGACCCTCAACGCCGCACTGGAAGTGATCGGCCGACGATTCGCAACGGGCGACGGCCTCTACGAAGCCTGCCTCGACCGCGACTGGATCACGCTGCAAACGGGCCCGCTGCAAAACCCGCTGATGCACCTGGCTGAAGCCTTCCTGGCCACGCTGGCCGTGCGCGAAGATCCCCAGACCCGGCAGGCGCTGAGCGAGTTATGCACAGCCATGCACAAGCGCTTCATCGAACCGCAACAGGGCGTGTTGATGGAAAAGCCGCTGGGGGCTGTGGATAACTGGTTTGAACCGGGGCATCAGTTCGAATGGTATTTCCTGCTGGAGTCTTCACCGCTGTTGCGCGGATCGAAACTGCACGCGGCACTGGATCGCGCGTTTGCCTTCACCGAACAACAGGGCGTAGAAGCCGACACCGGTGCGGTGCTGGCCATGCTCGATCCGCAAGGACACGGGAAGGATTCGACCCAGCGCATCTGGGCACAGGCCGAATACCTGCGCGCCCTGACCTTGCGTCCGGGCAGTGAAAGCGCGGTGCTGCGCCAGTTGCAGGCGCTGCAACAGCGCTTCCTGCATGCCGGCGGCTGGCACGAATGCCGTGACGATCAGGGCGAGGTCAGCCGCAAGGACATGCCGTCGACCACGCCGTATCACCTGGCGACCTGCTATCGCGGCATCGCCGACTATCTGAGCTGACAGCTGTGGCGAGGGAGCAGGCTCCCTCGCCGCAAACATCAGGCAATCCACTTCCGGTCGCCAGTGAAACTGATGGTCAGCCAGCGCGCCGCGTCCGGCTTGCCCAGCTTCGCGGAAATCTCCTCACGCAGCACGTCCAGCTGACCGACGCTCTGCAGCCGGTAATCCGCCGGCAATACCACATGAATTTCGATGAACCGCGCCCGCCCGTGTTTCTGCACGTAGGACACGTAATCGTCGAAACCATGCTCAATCTTGGCCGCGTCCATCACCTGGCGCACCTGATCGTCCAGCGTGTCCGGCGCAATGCCGAGCACGTCCCGCAGCGCCGGGCCGAGGATCTTGAAGGCCGGCGGCAGCATGGTCAGGGCCAGCACGATGAGAATCAGCGGGTCGACGAACTTCGCCCACTCGCCATACCCCTGAGACTTGAGCAGCAGCGCCGCGAGGAAACTGATCAACAGGCCCACCGACAGCATCGCGTCCACCAGCCAGCTGATGTTGTCGAACTGGATCAGGCTCGACTTGAGCTTGCGATTACGGTGGCGCACGTAGAAGAAGTAGGCGAACTCGACAACGGTGAACACCGCCGCGTAGATGATCACCAGCCCCAGTTCGATCTCACGACCGCCGTTGATGATGCCGAACACACCGTTGAGAAACGCGTAGATCGCGATCAACAACAGAAAACTGCCCTCGATCAGCAGCACCATCGGCTCCAGGTGCCAGAAGCCGAACTGGAAACGCTGGTTGCTTTGCTTGGCGATCAGCTTCGCGGTGATCAGCATCAGAACTTTGATGAAGGTTGCGATCAGCGAAAAAAAGCCATCGAACAGGATGGATTGGGAACCCGAAACAAAACCGGTGGCGATCCCGGCGATCGACACGGCCAACATCAGGATGGTCGATTGTTTGAGCAGCGACTGCTCACCTCGGTTACTCACTTTGACTCCTCGAAAACCTTGAAAACCGCAGGGTGCGGTGGGGTCGTTGAGGAGTGAGTCTACCTTACTGCCAGAATTTGGCCGATTTGCCCTCTTCGCCAGCAGACTGGCAAAGAGGGCAAAACCGTATCAAGCCTTGTTACGCTCGATGGCAAAACCGGCCCAGGTCTGGCTCACCGGCATCAGCTCCAGGCTGTTGATGTTGATGTGCGCCGGCGCATTCAGCACCCAGAAGATGGTCTCGGCGATGTCCTGCGGCTGGATCGGCTCGGCACCGGCGTAGGTGGCGTCGTAACGCGCCTGATCACCGGCGAAACGCACCAGCGAGAACTCGCTCTCGCACAGGCCCGGCTCGATGTTGCTGACCCGCACGCCGGTGCCCTGCAGGTCGCAGCGCAGGTTCAGCGAGAACTGTTTGACGAACGCCTTGGTAGCGCCATAGACATGGCTGCCCGGGTACGGGTAGTTACCGGCGATGGAGCCGAGGTTGACGATGCCGGCGCCGCGACCGTGGGCGATCAGGCGTGGCAGCAGCAGACGGGTGCTGTACATCAGGCCTTTGACGTTGGTGTCGACCATGGTGTCCCAATCGTCGAGGTCGCACTTCGGTGCAGGGTCCACGCCCAGCGCCAGCCCGGCGTTGTTGATCAGGCCGCGCAGCTTGGCGAACGATGGCGGCAGGTTGGCAATCGCCTCCTCCATCGCCTTGCGATCACGCACGTCCAGCACCAGGCCATGCACTTCGGTCTGCTTCGACAGCTCGGCGCACAGCGCGTTGAGGCGTTCTTCACGACGACCGGTCAGCACCAGTTTCCAGCCGGCCTCGGCAAAACGACGGGCACAGGCTTCACCAAAACCGGAGGTCGCGCCGGTGATAAACAGGGTGTTGGACATCGTGTTCTCCTTGCTTCGGCCACCGGGGCAGCCATTGGAATAGAAAATCAGCGGGCAGCATGCCCGGCCCCGCTTTAACCGGCAACCACCGAATCCTGCTCATTAATTGATCAGCGGCCGCTACGCCATACGCGCCGTGGCCTGTAGCCATGTGCACGCACGTTATCCACAAGCCCTTCCACAGTTTTCGGGGGCAAGTGGAAAAGCGCAAAGCCGCGCCACACAAGGCTTTGCGGGCCATCTGGAAAGTTTTTTGCTTGACCCTGAACAACCAGTTGTGCCGGGCAGGGCATTTTGCACGACCGACCGGTCATGGCCATGATTGCGCGAGGCCAGCAATTACGGCCCTTAGCCGAGTCTTTCCAGAGTTTAATCACAGACTTATCCACAGGATTGACCACAGCCATCAGCGCTGTTTTGCGCCCCCATAAAAAGGTTGACAAACAGGCCTTCCCCTCAGCAAAAACACACTGCTCAAAAAACAACCACAGCGCTGAAAGCCACGTATTCAAAGGCTTCCAGCCAGCTACACCCACGTTATTCACAGCCAGCTCCACAGCAAACGGGGACAAGTCAAAACTGTGGAAAAACAGCCATTTGCAGCGGCTTTATGTCGCGCTTTGGCAGGTTGGCGATTTTGTTTTCCACAATTTCCCGAAAGTCCTGGTTTCCAGTGAACGAGCAGACGCAAAAAAGCCCCGACACTCACGCATCGGGGCTTGTGGACAACTTCAAACGATCAGTGACCGCCGAGGTAAGCGTTGCGCACTTCCTCGTTCACCAGCAATTCCTGGCCGGTGCCCGTCAGGCGGATCTCGCCGTTGACCATCACGTACGCCCGGTCGGACAGTTTCAACGCATGGTTGGCGTTCTGCTCGACGAGGAAAATGGTCATCCCGGTTTTCGCCAGTTCCCGCAGGGTGGCGAAGATCTGTTTCACCACGATCGGCGCCAGCCCCAGGCTTGGTTCATCCAGCAGCAACAGCTTGGGCCGGCTCATCAGCGCCCGGGCGATGGCGAGCATCTGCTGCTCGCCGCCAGACATGGTCATCGCCCGCTGCGTGCGGCGCTCTTCGAGCCGCGGGAACAGCTCGAACATGCGCTGCATGTCTTCTTTGGCGTACTTGTCGCCGATCGGAATGGTGCCCATCAGCAGGTTTTCCTCGACGGTCATGTCGGGGAACACCCGCCGCCCTTCCGGCGATTGCGCAATGCCGTTGGAAGCGATGTAGTGAGATGACTTGTGGGTAATGTCCACGCCTTGATAGAGGATCTGCCCGCCCGTCGCCCGTGGCTGGCCGAAGATCGACATCAGCAGGGTGGATTTACCGGCACCGTTGGAGCCGATCAGGCTGACGGTTTCCCCTTCGTTGATCTGCAGCGAAACGCCTTTGAGGGCCTGGATCGGACCGTAGAACACGTCCAGATCCTTGAGTTCGAGGATGGGTTGCGTCATACGACTTCCTCTTCGTCGGCGCCCAGGTAGGCCGCGATCACTTTCGGATCGTTACGAATGGCGTCCGGCCCGCCCTCGGCGATGACGATGCCGTGGTCCAGCACCACAATGTGATCGGAAATGCTCATTACCATGCCCATGTCGTGTTCGATCAGCACCACGGTCAGATCGTGCTCGTCGCGCAGCAGCCGGATCATCGCGCTCAGCGCTTCGGTTTCCTGAGGGTTGAGGCCGGCGGCCGGTTCGTCGAGGCAGATGATCTGCGGCCGCGTGCACATGGCCCGGGCGATTTCCAGACGGCGTTGCTGGCCGTAGGAAAGCTCACCGGCCAGACGGTTGGCGCAGTCCACCAGATCCACCACTTCCAGCCAGTAGAACGCGCAGTCCAGCGCATCACTTTCGGCCTTGCGATAGCCCTTGGTGTTGAGGATGCCGGCCAGCATGTTGCGGTTGACCCACATGTGCTGGGCCACCAGCAGGTTTTCCAGCACCGACATTTCCTTGAACAGGCGAATGTTCTGGAACGTCCGGGCCAGGCCCGCGCGGTTCACCAGGTGGGTGCCGCCGAACATCTTGTAATACAGACGGCTGGCAAAGTTTTTCGGCGAGACGAAGTCGGTCGGTTTGAACGACTCGCCCAGCAGCTGGATGACGTTGGTCTGCTGGCCGCGCACGTTGAGTTCGATCTTGCCGCCGGAGGCTTTATAGAAACCGGTCAGGCAGTTGAACACCGTGGTCTTGCCGGCGCCGTTGGGGCCGATCAGGGCGAAGATCGAGTTGCGCTTGACCTTCAGGCTGACATCGCTCAAGGCCTTGATGCCACCGAAGTGCATCATCAGTTTTTCAACAGAGAGTACGACTTCACTCATGGCGCAGTCCTCTCATAGTGAATGGCACCTTTGCGTGGAGTGACCCCGGTGCGGCTGATGCGGATCAGCCCGCGAGGTCGCCAGATCATCATCAACACCATCAGGATCCCGAACAGCAGCACGCGGTATTCGGCGAAGCCGCGCAGCAGTTCCGGAGCGACGGTCAGCACGAACGCTGCGATCACCACACCGATGGTCGAGCCCATACCGCCGAGTACCACGATGGCGAGGATCAATGCCGATTCGAAGAAGGTGAACGAGGTCGGGTTGACGAAACCTTGATAGGTGGCGAAGAACACACCCGCCAGACCTGCCGTCGACGCACCGATAGTGAACGCCGAGAGCTTGACCAGTACGTGATTGAGGCCCATCGAGCGGCAGGCGATCTCGTCTTCACGCAAGGCTTCCCAGGCGCGGCCAACCGGCATCTTCACCAGACGATGCTTGATGTACAGCACGGCCAGCACCACCAGGAACAGCACCGCATAAATGAAGTAGTACTTCACATCCGGGTTGTAGGCGATGCCGAAGAACTCGTGAAACGGTACCCCTCCATCCTTCGCCCGCTTGCCGAATTCCAGACCGAAGAAGGTCGGCAGTGGCGCCGGCATGCCGTTCGGGCCGCCGGTCAGGGACAGCCAGTTGTTGAGCACCAGACGAATGATTTCACCGAAACCCAGGGTCACGATCGCCAGATAGTCGCCGTGCAGGCGCAGCACCGGGAAACCGAGGATGCAACCGGCAAGGCCAGCAGTGATCGCCGCCAGCGGCAGCACGGTCCAGAAGCCCAGGCCGAGGTACTGATATCCGAGCGCCAGACCGTAGGCGCCGATGGCGTAGAACGCCACGTAACCCAGGTCGAGCAGGCCGGCCAGACCGACCACGATGTTCAGGCCCAGACCCAGCAGCACGTAGATCAGTCCGAGGATGACCACGCCCAGCAGGTAGGAGTTGGAGAAGAACGGCAACGCCACGGCGATGGCGATCATCAGCGGGATGATCCAGCGCAGGCGCGATTTGTAGTCCGGGGCCAGCACGTGCACGCCGGAACCGGTACTCTCGAATCCGTCGAGAATGCGCAGGCCCTTCGGGGTTTGCAGGAACAGACTGAGGGCAAAACGGCCGGCCATGACGATGGCAATGATCCACGCCACGCGGGTCGGTTCGAGGTTGAAGCTGTAGCCGTCGAGTACCACGCCGACAATCGGCCCGAACACGATCAGGGCAATCAGACCGGCGAGAATCGCCTCAACCAGGCTTTTTTTGACATCGATGGATTTTGTAGTGGTTGAAGACATCGCTTACACCTTCGACACAAGAGGACGACCCAGCAGGCCCTGAGGCCGGAAGACCAGAACAAGTACGAGCAGCGAGAAGCTGAACACGTCTTTGTAGTCGGAGTTGACCAGGCCCGAGAACAGCGACTCGGAGATCCCGAGGATGATCCCGCCGAGCATGGCGCCAGGCAGCGAACCGATCCCGCCCAGTACCGCCGCAGTAAATGCCTTGATGCCGATGATGAAGCCGGCATAGAAGTCGAAGGTGCCGTAGTTCATGGTGATCAGCACGCCGGCCAACGCCGCCATGGCCGCACCGATGATGAACACGTAGGAAATGACCCGGTCGGTGTTGATGCCGAGGATAGAAGCCATTTTGCGGTCTTGCTGGGTCGCACGGCACATGCGCCCGAGTTTGGTGTACTTGATGACGTAGGTCAGCAGGCCCATGCCGACGAATGCGGCCACCAGGATGAAGACTTTGGTGTAGGTCAGTTGCACGAAGCCGGTACCGACTTCGACACGCCATGCACCGGTCAGCAGCGTGGGTACGCCCTGTTGTTTGGCGCCCTGGGCGATCTGTGCGTAGTTTTGCAGAATCAGGGAGATGCCGATGGCGCTGATCAACGGTGCCAGTCGGGTGGAGTTGCGCAGGGGTTTGTAAGCGACTCGCTCGATGACCCAGCCATACACCGCCGTGATCACGATGGTGAATATCAGGGTGCCAAGCATCAGCAGCGGGAAGGATTCAATACCGAAGTAAGCCAGCAGAGCCAGACTGATTGCCGCCAGGTAAGCAGAAATCATGTAAACCTCGCCGTGGGCGAAGTTGATCATGCCGATGATGCCGTAGACCATTGTGTAGCCGATGGCGATCAGGCCGTAGACCGACCCGAGGGTCAGGCCGTTGACCAGTTGCTGCAGGAAAATACCATCCATAACGCAATCTCACGCAGTGAGAACCTGCACACCCTGGGGCGCGCGGTTCTTCTAGGAAAAATACAGATTTACGTCGGAGCAATGTCAGACAGGAAACCGCAGCCCCCTTGTGGGAGCTGGCTTGCCAGCGATAGCGGTAGAACATTCAACAAAGTTGTCGACTGTCAGGCCGTCATCGCGGGCAAGCACGCTCCCACAGGGAATGTGGCGTCCGGTTGATCAGGTGCCGTTATTTCTGTTTTTCCAGCTGGTGATATTTGCCATCCTTGTCCCACTGGTAGACCACGTAGTCGGAGACCTTCAGGTCGCCTTTGGAGTCCCAGGTCTTCTCACCCATGACGGTCTTGACCGGGTTCTTCTTCAGCCAGGCAGCGGCCTCCTCGCCCTTGTTCGACTTGGCGCCGTTGAAGGCGGCGGCCAGGGCCTGAACCGATGCATAGGCGTACAGGGTGTAGCCTTCAGGCTCGGTGCCAGCCTTGCGGAATGCATCTACCACGGTCTTGCTGTCTGGCAGCAGGCGTGGGTCGGCACCGAAGGTCATCAGCACGCCGTCGACGAATTGCGGGCCACCGGCGGTGGTCACCAGTTCGTCGGTCACGATGCCGTCATCGGACATGAACTTGACGTCTTTCAGGCCTTGTTCACGCAGTTGGCGAACCAGCGGGCCGGCTTCCGGGTGCAGGCCACCGAAGTAGACGACATCGGCGCCGGCGCCACGGATCTTGGTGACGATGGTGCTGAAGTCTTTTTCGCCACGGGTCAGGCCTTCGTACAGCACCGGTTTCACGCCGCGTTTTTCCAGCTGAGCCTTGGTCGCGTCGGCCAGGCCCTGACCGTAGGTGTCCTTGTCGTGCAGCACGACGACTTTCTTGCCCTTGAGCACGTCGACGATGTAATCGCCGGCGACGATGCCTTGCTGGTCGTCACGGCCGCACATACGGAACATGGCGCTCAGGCCGCGCTCGGTCACTTGCGGGTTGGTGGAACCCGGGGTGATCGCGATGATGCCGGCTTCGTCGTAGATCTCGGACGCAGGAATGGTGGAGGACGAGCAGAAGTGGCCGACCACACCGGCGACCTTCTGGTTGGTGAGGTCCTTGGCGACCGTCACCGCCTGTTTCGGCTCGCAAGCGTCATCGCCCTTGACCAGGACGATCTTCTCCCCGTTGACGCCGCCCGCCGCGTTGACCGCGTCGGCCGCCGCTTGTGCCCCTTTCATGTACTGTTCGCCAAATGCCGCGTTGGCGCCCGTCATCGGACCCGCCACACCGATTTTCACATCAGCTTGTGCAAACGCAGAAACACCCAGCGCAGTAGCCACTGCGAGGGCCAGAAAGCCTTTCTTGTAAAACGTCTGGGACATGAGGTGGTGCTCCAAGGTTTTTTTTAGTTGGCACTGCGACTTCACTTGAATGCTCAGAGCAAGGGCCGTGCCATCGGTTTTTTATTCTTCAAAAAGTCGCTGCTTTCTTGTTATTTCGACTGTTTCGTTCCCATTTTCATTGGGCGTGCAACCGTCTAAACCGCGGAAGGTGAAACCAATTATTTTTTCAGGCGCAACCCGCACGCGCCATCATTGCAACCGCGGCGCCAAACGACGTGCAACCAGCCTGTAACAGCCCGCGTCACCGAACTGCACACTGCTGGTGCGGGACTGCTACAACCCGCACCATTACAGGCTAGTCGCTACATCGAAAAGCGCCGCTTCCGGCAACATATTTCAACACTCAAATGACGATCCGCAGGCACTGGCCCGCGTGATACAGCGAGAACCCCGCCTCGTACAGACAACTGCGCAACCCCACACCCGCCAGGGGCTGCATCGGTGCGAAGGGGATCGGTAATGCCTGAGGATTTCCGTTACACAGGTAATCGGCGAAGGCCTTGCCGACCACGGTGCCGGTGGTCACGCCACGGCCGTTATAACCGGTGACGGCCACCAGTCCCGGCGCCGGCTCGAACAGGCGCATCAGGTGATCGGGAGTGAAAGCGATGCGCCCGGTCCAGGTGCATTCCCACTCCACGGGTTTGAGGTTGGGGAAGTAATGCTGCTGCACCCGGTCGGCCCAGGCCTTGAGGAACCAGGTCGGTTTCTGATTGCCGTTGCCGAGACTGCCCAGCAGCAGACGACCATCCTTGTCACGGCGGATACTGCTCAGCACCTGACGGGTATCCCACGAGCCCTGCCCGCCCGGGAGAATTTCCTGGGCGGCGTCTTCGGTGAGCGGCACCGAAGCGACCTGATAGTAGTAACCGGGAAAGAAATTGCGCTTGAGTTCGGTCCAGTCGCCTTCGGTGTAGGCGTTGGAGGCGATCACTACCTGTTCGGCGAGCACCGAACCCTGCTCGGTCTGCACCGACCATTTCTGAGCCTGACGCTCAAGACGCGCGACCGGGGAGTGATCGAACATCTGCCCGCCAAGGCTGATGACAGCGTTGGCCAGCCCGGTGACGTAGGCCATCGGATTGAGCGTACCGGCGCGCCGGTCGAGAAGCGCGGCGGCAATCTTCTGTGTGCCGGTCGCCTGTTCACAGGCCTTGCCGGTCAGCAGTTCGACCGGCGCACCGCGGCGTTTCCACTGTTCTTCGCGACTGCGCAGATCCGCCTCACCCTTGGCGTTGTGCGCCATGTGCAGGGTGCCTTCGCGGCGCAACTGGCAATCGATGTTGTATTTATCCACAAGGCTGAACACCAGCGCCGGCGCCGCACCGAGCATGCGGTTGAGCTGACTGCCGACCGCCTCGCCGAAGCCGGCTTCGATCTCGTCCGGCGGAATCCACATCCCGGCGTTGACCAGCCCGACGTTGCGCCCGGAGCCGCCATGCCCGGCGCGATGGGCTTCGAGCACGCAGACGCTCTTGCCCTTCTCCAACAGATGCAGCGCCGCCGACAGCCCGGTAAACCCGGCGCCGATCACGCAGACATCGACTTTGACCTCGCCCCTGAGCGCCGTGTTATCCGGTCGTTGCGGCGTGAGTTTTTCCCACAGACATTCTTCGCGTAACGGCATTGCCAGACTCCAACAGAAACCTGCCAAACACACCAAAATGATCGTTCCCATGCTCTGCGTGGGAACGCAGTCAGGGACGCTCTGCGTCCCGAAAGCGAACGCGGAGCGTTCGGTGCAGCATTCCCACGCAGAGCGTGGGAACGATCAATAGCTTTTGAGAAAACTGTCAGTCGAAAGTAATGCCTTGCGCCAGCGGCAACTCCAGCGAGTAGTTCACGGTATTGGTCTGCCGACGCATATACGCACGCCATGCATCCGAGCCCGACTCACGACCACCACCGGTTTCTTTTTCACCGCCAAACGCGCCGCCGATTTCCGCGCCGCTCGGGCCGATATTGACGTTGGCAATGCCGCAGTCACTGCCGACCGCCGACATGAATTTCTCGGCCTCGCGCACATCGGTGGTGAAGATGCACGACGACAACCCTTGCGGCACGGCGTTGTTCAGGCGCAGCGCCTCTTCGAAATCGCTGTAACCGACCACGTACAGGATCGGCGCGAAGGTCTCGCTGCACACCACGTCGCTCTGCTCCGGCATTTCAACAATGGCCGGCGCCACGTAGTAAGCATTGGGGAATTGATCTTCCAGTTGGCGCTTGCCGCCGAATACCCGACCGCCCTCGCTCAGTGCCTGCTCCAGCGCGTCCTGCATGTTTTCGAAGCTGTGTTTGTCGATCAGCGGGCCGATCAGGTTACCTTCCAGCGGATGGCCAATACGGACCTTGGAGTACGCGGCTTTCAGGCGGGTGACGATTTCTTCTTTCACCGATTCATGGGCGATCAGGCGACGCAACGTGGTGCAACGCTGGCCGGCGGTGCCGACGGCGCTGAACAGAATGGCGCGCACTGCCATGTCCAGATCGGCGCTCGGGCCGAGGATCATTGCGTTGTTGCCACCCAGTTCGAGAATGCTGCGGGCGAAACGCGCGGCGACTTTCGGCGCCACTTCGCGGCCCATGCGGGTGCTGCCGGTGGCGCTGATCAGCGCGACACGCGGGTCATCCACCAGCGCTTCGCCGGCATCACGACCACCGATGATCACCTGGCTCAGGTGCGCCGGGGCATCGCTGAAATTCTTCAGTACGCGTTCGAACAGCGCCTGACAGGCCAGCGCGGTCAGCGGGGTTTTCTCCGACGGCTTCCATACCACCGGGTTGCCGCAGACCAGCGCCAGCGTGGTGTTCCACGCCCACACCGCGACCGGGAAGTTGAACGCACTGATCACGCCGACCACGCCCAGCGGGTGCCAGGTTTCACGCATGTGGTGGCCCGGGCGCTCGGAGGCGATGGTCAAACCGTACAACTGGCGGGACAGCCCGACGGCGAAATCGCAGATGTCGATCATCTCCTGCACTTCACCGAGGCCTTCCTGGGTGATCTTGCCCGCTTCCCAGGACACCAGTTCACCGAGTTCGGTCTTGTATTCACGCAGCACTTCGCCGAACTGACGCACCAGCTCGCCGCGACGCGGGGCCGGTACCTTGCGCCATTGTTCGAACGCATGATCTGCGCGACTGATGTGCTGCTCGACTTCGGCCGGGCCTTCCCAGTTCACGGCGCCGATGCGGCTGCCGTCGATGGGCGAATGCACCGGCACTTTGCCGTTCTGGTACAGGGCCGGGTTCACACCTAGACGATCAAGCAATGCGGCAACCATGGGTCACTCCTCGAGCAAAAAACTGAATGTGTGCGGGCGCGTTTTCACGACCGGGCAGACCTTTAGTTGTAGCGTCAGGAAGGCTGTGCAACAAACGACCTTTACGCGAGATATCATTCCGTTTATTCATGCTGCGCAGAAAGACAAGAAAAGGATCGCCCATGCTGAACAAACGCCACTTGCCGTCGATCACCGCGTTGCAGTGCTTCGAGGCCGTGACCCGGCACCTGAGTTTCACCCGGGCCGCCGAGGAATTGAACCTGACCCAGAGCGCTGTCAGCAAGCAGGTGGCGCAGCTCGAAGAATTGCTGCAGCACTTGTTGTTCCGCCGGGTGCGCCGGCGTTTGCAGATGACCCCGGCCGGCGATCTGTACCTGGTGGAAGTCAGAAAAATCCTGACCCAGGTCGAGATGTCGACCCATTACCTGCGTTCCTACGGCGGCGAAACCGAAGTCCTGCGCGTTTCCACACCCTCGACCTTCGGCGCCCGCTGGCTGGTGCCGCGCCTCAAGGGCTGGCGTCTGCGCCATCCATCGATTCATCTGGACCTGTGCAACGAGCAGGAAGCCGATGACCTGCTGCAAGGGCGCAGCGACCTGGCATTCTATTTCGGCCAGGGTTCACGTCCCGGCACCGAATGCCTGAAGCTGTTCGGCGAAGAACTGGTGCCGGTCTGCGCGCCGAGCAGCCTGCCGGACACTCCGTTGACTGATCCAACGCAACTCACCGATCTGGTCCTGCTGCAGAATGCTTCGCGCCCGCAAGCGTGGCACGACTGGTTCGACAGCCAGGGTTACCAGACCGAACACAGCTACCACGGCCCGCGTTTCGAAACCTTTTATATGTGCATCCGCGCGGCGCAGGTCGGTTGCGGCGTCGCCCTGCTGCCGAGGTTTCTGGTGGAAGAGGAATTGGCCGACGGCAAACTGGTCATTCCCTGGCAGCATGCAATGCCCAGCACCGATGCCTATTACCTGGCCTACCCGGAACACGCGGCAGAAGTGCCCAAGGTGCGGGATTTCGTGAAGTGGATGCTGGAGCAGATCGACAGTCCCGATGCGGTCTGAGGCGCTGTGCCGGGATAAAAATCGCTGGCAATCCCCACCCCGGATATGCGCCACTAGCGCCATTGATTGATACCGCGCCAACGCGCGGCCCGTCTGGAGACCCCGTTATGAGCGAGAGTGTGTTTGCCGATCGCATCGTGCAGAACCTGCTCGACACCGACTTCTACAAACTGACGATGATGCAGGCGGTGCTGCACAACTACCCCAACGTCGAAGTCGAATGGGAGTTTCGTTGCCGTAACAGTGAAGATCTGCGCCCGTATCTGGCGGAGATCCGCTTCCAGGTCGAGCGTCTGGCCGAGTTGAGTCTGAGCGCCGATCAGTTGAGTTTTCTCGAGCGCATCTCGTTCCTCAAGCCGGATTTCCTGCGGTTCCTCGGTCTGTTCCGTTTCAACCTGCGCTACCTGCACACCGGCATCGAGAACGGCGAGTTGTTCATCCGCCTGCGCGGGCCGTGGCTGCATGTGATCCTGTTTGAA
This sequence comes from Pseudomonas sp. B707, assembly GCF_022496685.1. Classification (NCBI taxonomy): domain Bacteria; kingdom Pseudomonadati; phylum Pseudomonadota; class Gammaproteobacteria; order Pseudomonadales; family Pseudomonadaceae; genus Pseudomonas; species Pseudomonas sp. B707. The sequence continues at coordinate 164,254 of NZ_WTVE01000036.1, forward strand.
GTGCCGCTGCTGGCGATCGTCAGCGAAGTGCGCAACCGCTATCGCTACCGTGAAACGGTGCTGGAACAGGCCCGCGAACAGCTGTATCGCAAATTCGACTGGCTGACCGCCAACGCCTCGGCGGAAGAATTGTCGCAGTTGCAGGTCGCCGATTTCGGCACACGCCGGCGGTTTTCCTACCGCGTGCAAGAGGAAGTGGTGAACGTGCTCAAGCACGATTTCCCCGGGCGTTTCGTCGGCACCAGCAACGTCCACCTGTCCCGCGAACTGGACATGAAACCGCTGGGCACCATGGCTCATGAGTGGATCATGGCCCACCAGCAACTCGGTCCACGGCTGATCGACAGCCAGATCGCCGCCCTCGATTGCTGGGTTCGCGAGTATCGCGGGCTGCTGGGGATCGCCCTGACCGACTGCATCACCACCGACGCGTTCCTCGGCGACTTCGATCTGTTCTTCGCCAAGCTGTTCGACGGTTTGCGTCACGATTCCGGAGATCCGGTGCAGTGGGGCGAAAAATGCATCGCCCACTATCACAAGCTCGGCATCGACCCGATGAGCAAGACCCTGGTGTTCTCCGACAGCCTGACGCTGCCCAAGTCGCTGGAGATCTTCCGGGCGCTGCGCGGCCGGATCAATGTCAGCTTCGGCATCGGCACCAACCTGACCTGTGACATTCCGGGTGTCGAACCGATGAGCATCGTGCTTAAAATGACCGCCTGCAATGGCCAACCGGTGGCGAAGATCTCCGACGAGCCGGGCAAGACCCACTGCAAAGACCCGAATTTCGTCGCCTATTTGCGACACGTTTTCCAGGTTCCTGCCGTTTCCAGCCTTTCTAGCAAGGAGTGAATTCATGCAAGCCGTACAGCGTGAGATTGCTGAACAGCTCAACGTTCAGCCGCCGTTCGCCGATTACCAGGCCCTCGAAGCGGAAGTCGCCCGACGCATCACCTTCATCCAGGATTGCCTGACCAGTTCCGGACTCAAGACCCTGGTGCTGGGCATCAGTGGCGGCGTCGATTCGCTGACCGCAGGCCTTTTGGCCCAGCGCGCCATGCGTGAACTGCGCGAGCGCACCGGTGACGAGGCTTACAAGTTCATCGCCGTGCGCCTGCCGTACGACGTGCAGTTCGATGAACACGATGCCCAGGCCTCGGTGGACTTCATCGCCCCGGACGAGCGCCACACCGTCAACATCGGCCCGGCAGTCAAATCCCTGGCCAGCGAAGTCGCAGCCTTCGAAGGCAAGCACGCGGTGTCGGTGGATTTCGTGCTCGGCAACACCAAGGCGCGGATGCGCATGGTCGCCCAGTACACCATCGCCGGCGCGGCCCATGGCCTGGTGATCGGCACCGACCACGCGGCGGAAGCGGTGATGGGTTTCTTCACCAAGTTCGGCGACGGCGCCTGCGACCTGGCCCCGCTCAGCGGTCTGGTGAAAAATCAGGTCCGGGCCATCGCCCGCAGCTTCGGCGCACCGGAATCGCTGGTGGAAAAAGTGCCGACGGCGGATCTGGAGGACCTGTCGCCGGGCAAGCCGGACGAGGCGTCCCACGGTGTGACCTACGCCGAGATCGACGCCTTCCTGCACGGCGAGCCGGTGCGTCAGGAAGCGTTCGACATCATCGTCAACACCTACAAAAAGACCCATCACAAGCGGGTCATGCCGTTTGCGCCTTGAATCCAGGGCATAAAAAAAGCGTCCTTCAGGACGCTTTTTTTTTGACCTTGTATTGCTTACTTCAGGGTCACGGTGCCTTTCATCATCGAGATGTGGCCCGGAAACGAGCAGAAGAAGCTGTACTTCTCGTCAGCCTTGAGCTTGGACACGTCGATGGTCAGCGAGTCGGTTTCCTTGGCGCCGATGATCTTGGTGTGAGCGATAACGCGCTCGTCACCGTCCTTCAGGTAGTTCTTGTCGATGCCGGCGGCCAGGCCGTCGGTGGCGATCGGCTGCATGTCGGCTTCTTTGCTGATCACCAGGTTATGGCCCATGACGTTCTTCGGCAGGCTGCCGGAGTGGGTCAGCTCGACGGTGAAGGTTTTGCAGCTCTTGTCGATTTCGATGGCCTTGGTGTTGAAGGACATCTGGTCGGTGGAATCAACGGTGGTTTTGCACTCGGCAGCCATCAATTGGCTGCTGGCCAGCGCCAGCAGGGATACCGCAACAACTTTGGAAAACATGGTGAATCTCCAAGGCAGGGTTAACAAAAACACGAATGGTTGGAAGACTGCCTGAAATCTTCGCAAGTTCCTATGACTTGAGTCAAAAATTGTATACAACTTTCAGGCTATGACACTCATCGAAACAATCTAACAGCCAGACGTTTGGCCGGGCCGTATCTTCAGGGCTCAACGTTCATCTGGAGCATCCGTCATGTCCTTCAACAGCCTGTTGTGCAGTCTGCTCGCCGCCTACGCCTGTGGTGCAAGCGGCACCTATGAAACCCCGAAACGCGAAGTCTAGCCCTTGGATCAAGGCGTGCCAGCCATTACCCTGTGACCGATTGACCCAGGAGGAAGGCATGTCTCTCACATCCGTTTGTGTATTTTGCGGTGCCAACGCCGGCACCACCCCGGCGTACACCAAAGCCGCCATTGCCCTCGGCACAGCTCTCGCAGAACGTAAGCTGACGCTGGTCTACGGCGGTGGCGCCGTCGGCCTGATGGGGATTGTCGCTGACGCCGCGCTGGCGGCCGGTGGCGAAGTGATCGGCATCATTCCGCAGAGCCTGATGGACAAGGAAATAGGTCACAAGAGCCTGACCCGTCTGGAAGTGGTCGACGGCATGCACGCGCGCAAGGCGCGGATGGCCGAACTCAGCGATGCGTTCATCGCCCTGCCCGGTGGCCTCGGCACCCTGGAGGAGCTGTTCGAAGTCTGGACCTGGGGCCAGCTCGGCTACCACGGCAAGCCGCTGGGCCTGCTGGAAGTGAACGGTTTCTACAGCAAACTCACTGCATTTCTTGATCACATCGTCGGCGAAGGCTTCGTTCGTGCGCCGCACCGTGACATGCTGCAAGTGAGCGAATCGCCGCAAACACTGCTCGAAGCCCTCGACAACTGGAAGCCCACCGTCACGCCAAAATGGGTCGACCAGAAACCCGGTTAACCGCCGGGCACCGATACAGGGCAGAATACGCGCCGCTCAACCTCACCTTCGACCCCAGAGGATCGCCCATGGCCAAACCCAATTACTCCTTCGCCAAACGTCAACGTGACCTGGCCAAGGAACAGAAGAAAGAGGAAAAGCTTCAGCGCAAGAAACAGATGGCTGAAGAAGCGGCACTGAACCCTGACGGTGAAGTGGCGACCGATGATGATGTTGAGGCACCGAAAGACCAGGCACCCGACGCCTGAGCTGAATCGCGAAATTGAACACCCTCCATTGTGGGAGCTGACTGGCTCCCACGATGGATCGCACTTACTCCAGTGGCATCACCGTGACCCGCACCTCCGGATCATGACTCCCTCCCCCCAGAATCACCCCACGCAACGGCGAGACATCGGAAAAATCCCGGCCCCAGGCCAGGGTGATGTGCTCCAGTGCCGGCTGCACATTGTTTGTCGGATCGAAGTCCACCCAGCCCAGCACCGGGCAAAACACCGAAACCCAGGCATGGGACGCGTCGGCGCCGATCAACCGTGGCTGCCCCGGTGGCGGCTGGGTCAGCAGGTAGCCGCTGACGTAACGCGCCGCCAACCCGCGTGAGCGCACGCAGGCGAGCATCAGGTGCGCGAAGTCCTGACAGACCCCGCGCCGGCGCTCCAGCACTTCCACCAGCGGCGTCGCGACTTGCGTCGCTTCGGCATCGAAGGTGAATTCGCTGAAGATCTTCTGCATCAGAGCCTGCACACCCAGCATCAACGGCCGGCCGGCCGGGAAACAGCTCTCCGAGAACTCGACGAAACTGCGCTTCAGATGCACGTAGGGCGACTGGAATCGATAGCGACAGGCTTCCAGCAATGAGGCGGACAACGGCTGGCTGCTGTAGGTCAGCGCGTTACGGGTCAATTCCCAGGCCGGCGACTGTTGAAAATCCACCACGGGCCGCGCCAGCACTTCGACCGTCAGCCGTGCGTTGACCTGCAATTCATCGTGGGGCCGTTCGAAGGCCAGGCGGGTCAGCGGATTGCCGAACACATCCTGCTCGTCACGCCGGGTGGTCGGCTCCGGACTGATCAGCAATTGCTGTTGGGTGCAGCGCTGCCACTCGCATTCGCGCGGCCACAGATGCGCCAGTTGCTGGGCCAGGGACACCGGGCTGTCGTAGCGATAGCAGGTGTCGTGAAGGATCTGGTAATGGGCACTCATCAGACGGACACCGTGCGCTGGCTGACATCATCGACATGGGCGAAATGGCGCAGGGCCAGACGATCCGACACCTGACTGCTGGCGTCGGCGATCTCCTGCAGCAGGTCCGCCAGACCGTCGAGGGCCGAGCGCACGCTGGATTCGCCGAACAGCGGATTCTCCAGACAGCTCAGATCGAAACGCGCCAGACGCTCGACCAGCGGCGGCAAGCCAGCCTCCCTCGGCACACCGAAGTCATCATTCAGCCGCTTCAGGGTGCGAGTCACCAGCTTCAACTGGAACAGCACGGCATGGGGGTTCTGCTCATCCAGCAGCAACAGGTCGAGCACCGGAATCAACTGCGCCACTGCCAGATAACGCGAGCGATAGGTGATGCTGCTGTTGCCCAGCTCCAGCAACCACTCAAGCCCGGCCTGATCGAACGCCCCGGCGCCGCGCAGAAAACCCGCGAGGCTGCTGCTGAGAAATTGCAGGCGCTCGATCCGCCGCCCGATCATCAGGAAGCGCCAGCCTTCGTCGCGGGTCATGTCATCAAGGGCAAACCCGGACAGCGCCGCCAGCGACATCACCAGCCGGTTGAGAAAATCCAGCAGCTCGCCGAAGTCCGGTTCGTCGGTGTCCAGTTCCGCAGCCTCACGTTGCAGCTCCACCAGCGCCTGCCAGTTTTCCCGGGACAACTTGCCGCGCACTTGCGAAGCCGCCCACTGCAAGCGCTGCAGGTTGGAGCGCAGGCTGAACGACCAGTCCTCGCCGAGCAGTGCCGCAAGCAAGCGCTCCGGCAGCTCGCCTTCGTCCGGTAGCAGCATCAGCCGCTCGCCCAGATCCACCGCAGCCTGCAGGGCTTGCGGGTCATCGCCGTCGACGTAACGCGCGAGCATGATGCGCAACAGCCGCGCGCTGTCGTCGCAACGCTCGCAGTAACGGCCGAACCAGAACAGGTTTTCCACCACCCGCGACGGCAGATACGGATCACGGCGCACCAGATCAGGCACGCCGATGTTGCGCTGGGCTTTCCACTGTTCACCGCTTGGCGGTCGATCCCCGAGCACCCAGGTGTCCTTGCTAGCGCCACCGCGCTGCATCGACACCACTTCGGCATCGGCCTCGGCCGCAACCCGTGTCAGGCCACCGGGCAGCACCCGATAACCGTCGTGACTGGCCACCGCGTACATGCGCATGCCGATTGCCCGGGGTTGCAGTTGCCCGTCCTCGGGCTGCCAGATCGGCGCCTGGGACAACTGGGCGAGTTCTTGCGCGACATAAGCATAAGGCCGGGCCTGCATGCGCGCGGCGAGACTTTCACGCTGTTTTTCGCTCAGATCCCGACCAAATACCGGCGCAAAACTTTGCGACGGAAACGCCGGTTTGATCAACAGCTCCGGCAGTTTTTCCAGGGCCTGGGCCAACACCGGCGCTTCGCCGCACCACCACGTGGCAATGGACGGCAGAATCAGCTCTTCGCCGAACAGGTACTGATTGATCTTCGGCAGGAAACCCAGCAACCCCGGCGACTCCAGCACGCCACTGCCCAGCGCGTTCGCCACCAGCACCCGGCCCTGACGCACCGCCTCCAGCAATCCCGGAACGCCGAGCGCCGAATCCGTGCGCAATTCCAGCGGATCACAGAAGTCATCGTCGAGCCGGCGCATGATCGCGTGCACCCGGCGCAGGCCGCTGAGGGTTTTCAGGTAGACCGTGGCATCACGCACCGTCAGGTCTCCACCCTCCACCAGCGGATAACCGAGCTGGCGGGCGAGATAGAGATGCTCGAAATAGCTTTCGTTGAAACGCCCCGGGGTCAGCAACACCACCAGCGGCGCGTCATCGTCGCAGGGGGCCTGACGGGCCAGGGTTTCCTGCAAGGTGCGGAAGAAGCCGGCCAGATGCTGCACTTTCAGATCCCGGTACAACTCGGGAAAGGCGCGGGACACGATGGTGCGATTTTCCAGCGCGTAACCGGCGCCGGATGGCGCCTGGGTACGATCCGCCGTCACCCACCAGCGCCCGTCCGGCGTGCGCGCCAGATCGACGGCATAAAGATGCAGAAAGGCCCCGTCCGGCGGCGCAATGCCCTGACAGGGCCAGAGGAAGTTGTTATGGCCGAACACCAGTTCTGCCGGCAGCAGCCCTTCGCTGATCAGCCGCTGCGGGCCGTACAGATCCGCCAGCACCGCATTGAGCAGCCGCGCGCGCTGGGCGATTCCGGCGGACAGTTGTTGCCACTCGTCAGCGGCGATCACGTGGGGCAGCAGATCCAGTTCCCACGGACGATCCGCGCCCTTGGGGTCGGCATAGACGTTGTAGGTGACACCGTTTTCCTGAATCTGCCGGGTCAGCAACGCCTGACGCTGCACCAGTTGCGCCGGGGTGCTGCGCTGCAATTGGTCGACCAGTCGCCGCCAGTGCGGGCGCACCGCCCCGCTGTCGTCGAGCAGTTCGTGATAGGTGCCCGCCGTCAGCGGGTAGCGGTCAAGCAGGTCAGGCATGGAAAGCTCGGCAGCCGGCAAGGAACGGTCAGACTAACGCAGGCACATGACGCCCGGATATACGAAAAATCCGGGGGTCGTGTACGAATCAAAAACGTCGTAAATCGAGAGTCATCGGTAGCTCGTCGGAGGTTGTCAGGTTCGGTATCGGAAGTTTCCCCGGCGTGTGTCCGATGCGGAAGAACCGCGCCATACGCCGGCTCTCTGCTTCGTTGGCGTTGACCGGCAGCGTTTCGTAATTGCGCCCACCCGGATGGGCGACGTGGTACTGGCAGCCGCCCAGCGAGCGCTGCATCCAGGTATCGAGCAGGTCGAACACCAGCGGCGCATGCACCGGGATCGTCGGTTGCAGGCAATTGGCCGGTTGCCACGCGCGGAAACGCACACCGGCGACAAACTCGCCCACCCGGCCGGTCGATTGCAGCGGCACCGGTATTCCATTGCAGGTCAGCAGATAACGCTGCGGCGGCAGCCCCGTGAGTTTGACCTGCAAGCGCTCCAGCGATGAGTCGACGTAGCGCACCGTACCGCCCGCCGCGCCCTCCTCGCCCAGCACGTGCCAGGGTTCAAGGGCCTGACGCAATTCCAGCTCGATACCGTTGACGGCGTAATCGCCGACCTTGGGAAAACGGAACTCAAGGTGCGCCGCGAACCATTCCGCACGCAGGGGGTAACCGGCATTGTTGAGCTCGACGATGACGTCGGCGAAGTCCTGCTCGATGAAGTGCGGCAGCATGAAGCGGTCGTGCAGCTCCGTACCCCAGCGCGCCAGTTTCGGCGGCGCATAGGGCTCGCGCCAGAACCGCGCCACCAGCGCTCGCAACAACAGCTGCTGCGCCAGGCTCATGCGCGCATGGGGTGGCATCTCGAAACCACGCAACTCCAGCAACCCGAGGCGCCCGGTGGAGCCATCCGGTGAATACAGCTTGTCGATGCAGAACTCGGCGCGATGGGTGTTGCCGGTAACGTCGATCAGCAGATTGCGCAGCAAACGGTCGACCAACCACGGCGGGCAGTCTTCTCCCGGCGCCGGCATTTGCGCGAAAGCGATTTCCAGTTCATACAGCGCATCGTTGCGCGCTTCGTCGATCCGCGGCGCCTGAGAGGTCGGGCCGATGAACAGGCCGGAAAACAGGTAGGACAGCGATGGATGGTTGTGCCAGTAGCTGATCAGGCTACGCAGCAGGTCCGGGCGGCGCAGAAACGGTGAGTCACCCGGTGTCGCGCCGCCGAGGACGAAATGGTTGCCGCCGCCGGTTCCGGTATGTCGCCCGTCAACCATGAATTTCTCGGTGGACAGTCGGGTCTGGCGCGCTTCTTCGTACAGAAACTCGGTGCGTTCGACCAACTCGTCCCAGGTCGCCGACGGCTGCACGTTAACCTCGATCACGCCGGGATCCGGGGTGATGCGAAAATTGCTCAGGCGCGGATCGCTCGGCGGCTCGTAGCCTTCCAGCAATACCGGACAATGCAGCTCCTCGGCGGTGGCTTCAATGGCGGCCACCAGCTCCAGATAATCCTCGACCCGTTCCAGCGGCGGCATGAACAGATACAACCGGCCTTCCCGGGCCTCCGCGCAGAACGCGGTGCGGGTCAGCCAGTCGGCGGACTCGTCGATCTTCGGCACACGCTCGTCCGCCGGAGCGGGCTCACGGTGATCGTTGAGCTGCGATGTTTCGGGCAGCCCGGGGAAGTCCTGATTCGGATCGTTCGGATGAATGAACGGATACTCTGCCGCCTTCACCCAAGGTTGCGAACCCAATGGCAGGCGATAGCCGAGCGGCGAATCTCCCGGCACCAACCGGCAATGCTCATCGCGCAGATACCAGCGCCCACTCTGCCATTGATCGCCCTTGGCGGTGCGCGCCAGCGGCAGCACCTGGCCGATGATCTTGTCCAACCCCTGACTGAACACCTTGCGCAGTCGCGCACGTTCCAGCGGCTCCTCCAGGCGCGAGTCTTCGGCGCTGACGTTGCTCGGCAAGGCGCCCTCGCGCCAGAGGTAATAGAAATTGTCTTCGTAGGCCGGGAAGACGAAGCGTGTCGGCAGTTTCAGGCGTTCGGCGACGCTCGCCAGAAAGCGCCCGGCCAGTGCGCCATCAGCGCCGTAATCCTGCTGCTCATCGGCAATCAACGCGTTGTTGTGCCAGATCGGCACACCGTCGCGGCGCCAGTAGCAATTCAGCGACCAGCGCGGCAGTTGCTCGCCGGGATACCACTTGCCCTGGCCGAAATGCACCAGCCCTTTGGGCGCGTAATGCTTGCGCAGGCGCTGGAACAGTTCGGCGGAGAGCCGGCGTTTGTCCGGCCCAAGCGCAGCGGTGTTCCATTCGGCGCCGTCGGGGTCGTCGATGGATACGAAGGTCGGTTCGCCGCCCATGGTCAGGCGCACATCGCCTTCCAGCAGATCGGCATCGATCTGCCGGCCCAGCGTCTGGATCGCCAGCCATTGCTCATCGGTGTAGGGCTTGGTGACCCGCGGCGCTTCCCAGATCCGCTCCACGGACATTTCGTGGCTGAACTCGCATTCGCAAGGCTCCACCAGCCCACTGATCGGCGCGGCCGAGGACGGATCGGGACTGCAGGCCAGCGGGATATGCCCTTCACCGGCGAACAGTCCGGAAGTCGCATCAAGGCCGATCCAGCCGGCGCCGGGCAGATACACTTCGCACCACGCGTGCAGGTCGGTGAAGTCCACTTCGGTGCCGGACGGCCCGTCGAGGCTTTTCACGTCGGCGGTCAGTTGAATCAGGTAACCGGAGACAAAACGCGCCGCCAGCCCGAGATTGCGCAGCAGTTGCACCAGCAGCCACGCCGAATCACGGCAGGAACCGGAGGCGTGTTCGAGGGTGTGTTCCGGGGTCTGTACGCCCGGCTCCATGCGGATCAGGTAATTGATGTCTTCGCTCAAACGCTGGTTGAGCGCCACCAGGAAATCCACGGCCGGCAGCGGCGTGCGGTCGATGGCGTCCAGATAGGCCTTGAATTTCGGCGTCAGCGGCAGGGTTTCGAGGTACGGCGCCAGCTCCTTGCGTTCATCGGCGGCGTAGGCGAAGGGGATTTTCTCGGCGTAGGGCTCGAGGAAAAAGTCGAACGGGTTGAACACCGCCATCTCGGCCAGCAGATCGACCTCGATCCGCAGTTCGGCGGTTTTCTCGGGGAACACCAGCCGTGCGAGGTAGTTACCCTGAGGGTCCTGCTGCCAGTTGATGAAGTGCTGCTCGGGCGAGACTTTCAGTGAATAGGACAGAATCCGCGTGCGGCTGTGGGCAGCCGGGCGCAGCCGCACGATCTGCGGGCCGAGTTCGACAGCGCGGTCGTAGCGGTAATGCGTGACGTGATGCAATGCGACATGAATCGACACGGCGTGCCTCCTGCGAGCCCAAGCGTATTTGAAAGCGCGCAAGACTTATGCCATGCAGAGGCTTGGGCGCTTTCCCGGAATGCTTAGGGCAGTACAGCACCAAAATCGGGCGATGCGTTGAAATGGTTTGGCACAGTTGCACGCAAATGTTGCGAAAGCGGCCGGATACTTGATCGTTCCCACGCTCCCGCGTAGGAATGCAGCCCGTGACGCTCTGCGTCCCTGGAGGCATTCCCACGCAGACGGTTCGACGTGGGAACGATCATTTAGCTCCTAAATGCAAAACGCCAACCCGAAGGTTGGCGTTCTCGTTAGCGCGGTACGACCGGCTTGCGTGCCGGTTTCGGCCCTTTGCCTTTAGCGGCTTCCTTGCGCTCCTTGGCGGCCTGCTGGTTGCGGGCGAATGCCGCGGCCTTGGCCTGTTCACGCTTGTCCCAAGGATTGCCGCCGTCGCTGGCGCGTGGAGGCAGACCGGTGTGCTGGGTGAGGATCTTGGTGGTCTTCTCTTTCGCGACCTTGTGGCTGCCGGCCGGCGTCGAGTTCTTGCGACGGGCACTCTGGTAGCTGTCGGTGGCCGGCTGATGCAGCGGGATCAACTGGTGCTTGCCCGGCCCGATCAGGTCGGCGCGGCCCATGCGGGTCAGCGCTTCACGCAGCATCGGCCAGCCTTTCGGGTCGTGATAACGCAGGAACGCTTTGTGCAGACGACGCTGCTCCTCGCTCTTGACGATGGTCACGCCGTCGCTCTTGTAGGTGACCTTGCGCAGCGGGTTCTTGCCCGAGTGGTACATCGCGGTGGCGGTGGCCATCGGCGACGGGTAGAACGCCTGCACCTGGTCGGCACGGAAACCGTTGCCCTTGAGCCACAGGGCCAGGTTCATCATGTCTTCGTCGGTGGTGCCCGGGTGCGCGGCAATGAAGTACGGAATCAGGTACTGCTCTTTCCCGGCTTCCTTGGTGTACTTCTCGAACATGCGCTTGAAGCGATCGTACGTGCCGATCCCCGGTTTCATCATCTGGTTGAGCGGACCTTCCTCGGTGTGTTCCGGGGCGATCTTCAGGTAACCGCCGACGTGGTGGGTCACCAGCTCCTTGACGTACTCCGGCGACTCGACCGCGAGGTCGTAACGCAGGCCGGAGGCGATCAAAATCTTCTTCACACCCGGCAAGGCACGGGCGCTGCGGTACAGCTGAATCAGCGACGAGTGGTCGGTGTTCAGGTTCGGGCAGATGCCCGGGAACACGCAGGACGGCTTGCGGCACGCGGATTCGATTTCCGGGCTCTTGCAGGCGATGCGGTACATGTTCGCGGTCGGGCCGCCGAGGTCGGAAATGACGCCGGTGAATCCCGGCACCTTGTCGCGGATCTCTTCGATTTCGCGAATGATCGACTCTTCGGAGCGGTTCTGGATGATCCGGCCTTCGTGCTCGGTGATCGAGCAGAAAGTGCAGCCACCGAAGCAGCCACGCATGATGTTTACCGAGAAACGGATCATGTCGTAGGCCGGGATCTTTTCCTTGCCGTACGCAGGGTGCGGAACACGTGCGTAAGGCATGCCGAACACGTAGTCCATTTCTTCGGTGGTCATCGGAATCGGCGGCGGGTTGAACCAGACGTCGATCTCGCCATGCTTCTGCACCAGCGCACGGGCGTTGCCCGGGTTGGTTTCCAGGTGCAGCACGCGGTTGGCGTGGGCGTACAGGACCGGATCGTTACGCACCTTTTCCATCGACGGCAGGCGGATCACGGTCTTGTCGCGGGTCATCTTGGGACTTGCCAGGATCTGTACGACCTTGGCTTCTTCCGGATCTTCAACCGGACCCTTCTCCTGCTCGATCGCGCAGGCCTGAGTATCCTGGGTATTGACGTACGGGTTGATGATCTTGTCGATCTTGCCCGGACGGTCGATCCGCGTGGAGTCGACTTCGTACCAGCCCGCCGGCGTGTCGCGACGGATGAACGCGGTGCCGCGCACATCGGTGATGTCTTCGATCTTGTGACCGTAGGACAGACGCTGGGCGACTTCGACAATCGCGCGTTCGGCGTTGCCGTACAGCAGGATGTCGGCGCTGGCATCGATCAGAATCGAATTGCGCACGCGATCCTGCCAGTAGTCGTAGTGGGCGATGCGGCGCAGGGAGGCTTCGATGCCGCCGAGCACGATCGGCACGTGCTTGTAGGCTTCCTTGCAGCGCTGGCTGTAAACCAGACTCGCGCGGTCCGGACGTTTGCCGGCCATGCCGCCCGGAGTGTAGGCGTCGTCGGAACGGATTTTCTTGTCCGCGGTGTAGCGGTTGATCATCGAGTCCATGTTGCCGGCCGCGACGCCGAAGAACAGGTTCGGCTCGCCGAGCTTCATGAAGTCGTCTTTGGACTGCCAGTTAGGCTGCGCGATGATCCCGACGCGGAAGCCTTGCGACTCCAGCAGCCGGCCGATGATCGCCATGCCGAACGACGGGTGATCGACGTAGGCATCACCCGTGACAATGATGATGTCGCAGGAATCCCAGCCAAGCTGATCCATCTCCTCCCTGCTCATCGGCAGGAACGGCGCTGGCCCGAAACATTCGGCCCAATATTTTGGATAGTCAAATAACGGCTTGGCTGCTTGCATGTCGATGACCGGTGTTGAGGTGCAAAATCGCGGGCGCGGAATATAGCACAAAAAATGACCAATTCCGACGGCTGTGGTCGGAAATATCAGGGGCTTTCAGACGACGACAGACTTACTCGTCGTCGTCGAAGTTATAGCTGCCCGGCGCGAGGTTTTCGAAGCGGGTGTACTTGCCAATGAAGGCCAGGCGGATGAAGCCGATCGGGCCGTTCCGCTGCTTGCCGATGATGATTTCGGCGATGCCCTTGTGTTCGGTTTCCGGGTGATACACCTCGTCCCGGTACACGAACATGATCACGTCGGCGTCCTGCTCGATCGCTCCGGATTCCCGCAAGTCGGAGTTCACCGGACGCTTGTTGGGACGTTGTTCCAGGGAACGGTTGAGCTGCGACAGGGCGACTACCGGGCAGTTGAATTCCTTGGCCAGGGCTTTCAGGGATCGGGAGATCTCGGAAATCTCGTTGGTCCGGTTGTCACCGCTGGAGCCGGGGATCTGCATCAGCTGCAGGTAGTCGATCATGATCAGGCCGATGTCGCCGTGCTCGCGCACCAGACGCCGGGTCCGGGCACGCATCTCCGACGGGCTGATGCCGGCGGTGTCATCGATGAACAGCTTGCGGTCGTTGAGCAGGTTGACCGCCGAGGTCAGGCGCGGCCAGTCGTCGTCTTCCAGCTGGCCGGAACGCACCTTGGTCTGGTCGATACGACCGAGGGACGACAGCATACGCATGATCAGCGATTCACCTGGCATCTCGAGGGAGTACACCAGCACCACCTTGTCGCTGCGCAGTACGGCGTTTTCCACCAGGTTCATCGCGAAGGTGGTCTTACCCATCGACGGACGGCCGGCGACGATGATCAAGTCGGCCGGTTGCAGGCCGCTGGTCTTCTCGTCGAGGTCGGTGTAGCCGGTGGACAGGCCGGTGATCGAGTCGGCGGTGTTGAACAGGGTGTCGATGCGGTCGATGGCCTTGGTCAACAGGTCATTCACGCCCACCGGACCGCCGGTTTTTGGCCGGGCCTCGGCAATCGCGAAAATCTGCCGCTCGGCTTCGTCGAGGATTTCCTCGGCGGTGCGGCCTTCGGGGTTGAAGGCGCTGTCGGCAATTTCGGTGCTGATACCGATCAGCTGACGCAACGTCGCACGCTGGCGGACGATCTGCGCATAGGCCTTGATGTTGGCGACGGACGGCGTGTTTTTCGCCAGCTCGCCAAGGTAACCGAGGCCGCCGACCTGCGAGGTCTGACCTTCCTTGTCCAGTTGCTCGGCAAGGGTCACGACGTCGATCGGCAGGTTCTGATCGGCCAGTTTGGCGATCGCACGGAAAATCAGACGGTGGTCATGTCGGTAGAAATCGCCGTCGGAGACTTGATCGAGCACACGTTCCCATGCGTTGTTGTCCAGCATCAGACCACCGAGCACGGCCTGTTCGGCCTCGATGGAATGCGGCGGCACCTTCAGCGCGGCGGTTTGCAGATCGTATTGCTCGGGAGCGGAGATTTCGTTCATGGCCACTTTTTAATCAGGAAAAGCAGGGGGTGCAGAAAGACAAAGGGCACGACCTGTAAACAGGATCGTGCCCGATGTTAACCGTCTGACGGACAAGCCGCCAGTCGATCAGGGTGTTGCTTAAGCTGCTACCACGACAACGCGTACGGTGGCTTCAACTTCGGCGTGCAGGTGCACAGCCACGTCGAATTCACCCACGTTGCGGATGGTGCCGTTCGGCAGACGAACTTCGCTTTTCGCAACTTCAACGCCGGAGGCGGTCAGTGCGTCAGCGATGTCGTGAGTACCGATCGAACCGAACAGCTTGCCTTCGTCGCCAGCGGTGGCAGTGATGGTCACTTCCAGCTCGGCCAGTTGGGCAGCACGGCTTTCAGCCGATGCTTTACGGTCTGCGGCGGCTTTTTCCAGCTCAGCGCGACGCTCTTCGAACGCAGCCAGGTTGGCAGCGGTCGCAGCGGTGGCTTTGCCGAAAGGCAGCAGGTAGTTACGGCCGTAACCGGCCTTAACGTTTACTTTGTCGCCAAGGTTGCCCAGGTTGGCGATTTTTTCCAGAAGGATCAGTTGCATGTGGAAATCCTCTTAACTTTTAACCTTCACCGTTCGCGTTATCGGTGTCTTTCGACACCCGACCGCGAAAATCAATCAGGCTGTCGACAATGGCCAGAACCACGAGCAACGGATAGATCAGCTGCATGAACAGCAACAGCGTCACGTACAACCCCACCAGCCAGAAACCGGCCAGTCGCCTTTGCGCCACCAGCCCGTGAATCAGGGCCAGCCCGGCGAACACCAGCGGTACACTGCACAACGGCGTCAACATGGCCATCTGTGCACCGAGATTCGGGCCCAGAAGCATCAACGCCAGCAGTAACATCGCCGGTCCCAGCGGGATCCGGATGGCGCGAAACTCGCGACCAAAACCACCCGGGTTGTACAACAACGCCTGCCAGTAACGCCCGACAATCAGGCTCAGCACGCTGACGATCTGCAACAAGGCCGCAATCAGGCCGGTCAGGACCGGTGCGATCAGCGACGCGAAACGCGCCTGCTCGTCTACCGACAATTGTTGGTAGGCATCACCGAGAAGCGCGGGCATGACCTTTACCAAGGCCTGCGCCAGCATCTCGATCTGGGGCGCAAACGCCGCCCCGAGCACCACTGAAAACACCAGCCCCATGGCTACGCTGACCAGCAGCGTGCGGACCCAGGACTCGCTTGCGCGCAACACCAGCGCAAGCCCCGAAGACCCCAGCAGCACCAGAAGTGCCCGTGGGTCATCGGCATACAACCACCAGATCAATGCCGGCAGCAGTCCCAGCGACACGACGCCCAGGGCGTCGGTCAATCCGCGCCGCAGAAGCACCAGGCTCCCGGCGGCAGCACCCAACCAATACAACAACGGCAATGTTGCACACCCGGCCACTACGAGAGTGGCCTGCATACGGCCGCGCATGATGAACTCAGCTAAGGCACGCATGCATTCAATCCTTTGCTACTTGTCGACTGCCCGGTCTCAGCGGCCGTGGCTGTCGGTGTAGGCCAGCAGGGCCAGGAAGCGGGCGCGCTTGATAGCGGTGGCCAGCTGACGCTGATAACGAGCTTTGGTACCGGTGATGCGGCTTGGAACGATTTTGCCGGTCTCGGATACGTAGGCTTTCAGAGTGTTGAGATCTTTGTAATCGATCTCCTTCACGTCTTCAGCGGTGAAGCGGCAGAATTTACGACGACGGAAGAAACGTGCCATTTGATAGGCTCCTTAAAAGGTCCGTGGATTACTCGTCAGCGTTATCGCTGTTGTCGCTGTCGCTATCGCTGTCATCGCCATCGGCGCTGCCATCGTGCTCAGGACGTTCGCGACGCTCACGGCGCTCACTGCGGTTTTCTTCAGCCTTGAGCATCTCGGACTGGCCGGTAACGGCTTCGTCGCGACGGATGACCAGGTTACGGATCACAGCATCGTTGTAGCGGAAGTTGTCTTCCAGCTCGGCCAGGGCCTTGCCGGTGCACTCAACGTTCAGCATCACGTAGTGAGCCTTGTGAACATTGTTGATTGCGTAGGCCAGTTGACGACGGCCCCAGTCTTCCAGACGGTGGATTTTGCCGCCGTCTTCTTCGATCAGCTTGGTGTAACGCTCAACCATGCCGCCGACTTGCTCGCTCTGGTCAGGGTGGACCAGAAAGATGATTTCGTAATGACGCATGAATGCTCCTTACGGGTTGTAGCCTGCCGCTCAAAAACGGTCAGACAAGGAGTGAATGACACTTATGGACTTGCTGGCGCGGGGCACATGCATGCCTGCCGCCACAGCAAGGGGCGCAATTGTAGAGAAGGGACTGAAGAGGTGCAAGGCAATTGGTGATTATTTGAACAGTCACCAATCCGGGTCACCCCACAAAGCACTGTGGGAGCGAGCCAGCTCGCGATGGCGGCTTAACATCCAACAATGATGCTGAATGTAACTCCGCTTCGCGAGCAGGCTCGCTCCCACATTTTGAAAGGCGTGATGCTTAAGCTTTTTTGGCAGCTGCCTTGGCCTTCGCACCGCGTTGGCGCTGGGCTTCGAACAGGCACACGCCGGTCGCAACCGAGACGTTGAGACTGCTGACGCTACCAGCCATCGGCAGGTGTACCAGGTAATCGCAATGCTCGCGGGTCAGGCGACGCATGCCTTTGCCTTCGGCGCCCATGATCAGGATGGTCGGGCCGGTCAGGTCCTGGTCATAGATGCTGACCTCGGCCTCACCCGCCGTGCCGACAATCCACAACCCGCGCTGCTGAAGCTTTTCCAGGGTACGCGCAAGGTTGGTGACGGCCACCAGCGGAATCACTTCCGCCGCGCCGCAAGCCACTTTACGCACCACAGGGGTCAGGGTGGCTGACTTGTCTTTTGGCACGATGACCGCCAGCGCACCGGCAGCGTCCGCCGAACGCAGGCAGGCGCCGAGGTTGTGCGGGTCGGTCACGCCGTCAAGCACCAGCAACAGCGGTGCGCCTTCGGTGCGATCGAGCAGCTCGTCGAGCATCGCTTCGCCCCAGACCTGGCTCGGACTGACGTCCGCCACCACGCCCTGGTGCACGCCTTCGACCCAGGCATCCATTTCACGGCGCTCGGCCTGACCGATCTGAACCCGGTTTTCGTTGGCCAGTTCGATCAGCGTCTGCACGCGCGGATCGTTGCGGCTTTCAGCCAGCCAGATCTGCTTGACGCGTTTAGGGTGGTGACGCAGCAACGCTTCTACCGCGTGAACGCCGTAGATTTTTTCCAACTGACTCATGACTTCGCCTTCGGTTTACGCGCCCCGCCACTTTTGGCTGGAGCGGAACCCGCTTTCGGCGGGCCTTTACGGTGTTTGCTCGGTTTGGCTGGCTTGCCGCCGGAGGCCTTTTCAGGCGCCGACCGTCCGGTCTTTCCCCCGGACGCCGCTTTACCACCGTTTTTGGCGTCGGCCAGCAAGGCCTTCTTCATTTCACGGCTTTTGCGCAGCTCGGCGTTTTTCGCCACGGCGTCGCTCGGGCGATAAGCCTCGGCAACCTTTTCCTTGGCCGGACGACGGCTGGTGGATTTTGCCGGAGCTTTTTCTTCCACAACCTTGGCTGCAGGAGCAGTCGTTTCGGCGCCACGCTTCTTGCGGCCGATCGGCGCGCTGATGGTTTTTTCAGCCATCTCGAAGTCGATCTTGCGCTCGTCGAGATCGACGCGCATCACGCGCACTTCAACGGTATCGCCAAGACGGAAGCTGCGACCGGTGCGCTCGCCCGCCAGGCGGTGATGCACAGGGTCGAAGTGGTAGTAGTCGCCCGGCAGCGCCGTAACGTGCACCAGACCTTCGACGTAGATATCGGTCAGCTCGACGAACAGGCCGAAACCGGTCACAGCGGTGATCACGCCCGGGAACGATTCGCCCACGCGGTCTTTCATGAACTCGCACTTGAGCCAGTTCACTACGTCGCGGGTCGCTTCATCGGCACGGCGCTCGCTCATCGAGCACTGCTCGCCGAGTTGCTCCAGCGCTGCTTCGTCGTACGGATAGATGCGCGCCTTCGGAATGGTCATCGCCCCGGCACGACGAACGTGCGGAGTATCCTGTTTCGAATGGATCACGCTGCGGATCGCCCGGTGCGTGAGCAGGTCCGGGTAACGACGGATCGGCGAGGTGAAGTGGGTATAAGCTTCGTAATTCAGGCCGAAGTGGCCTTCGTTCTGGGCGCTGTACACCGCCTGGCTCAGGGAACGCAGCATCACGGTCTGGATCAGGTGGAAATCCGGACGGTCCTTGATGCTGGCCAACAGGGCCTGATAATCCTTCGGCGACGGACCATCCTTGCCTTTGTGCAGGGACAGACCGAGCTCACCGAGGAACGCGCGCAGTTTTTCCAGACGCTCCGGTGGCGGGCCGTCGTGGACGCGGTACAGCGCAGGGATTTCGTGCTTCTTCAGGAATTCGGCGGTGGCCACGTTGGCCGCCAGCATGCATTCCTCGATCAGCTTGTGTGCATCGTTACGGGTGGTCGGACGGATTTCGGCAATCTTGCGCTCGGAACCGAAGATGATCCGGGTTTCCTGAGTTTCGAAATCGATCGCGCCACGCACGTGACGGGCAGCCAGCAATACCTTGTACAGCGCGTAGAGCTGCTTCAGATGCGGCAAGACGTCGGTGTATTCACCGCGCAGCTTGCGACCTTCGGTAGCCTTCGGCGTTTCCAGCATCGCGCTGACCTTGTTGTAGGTCAGACGAGCGTGGGAATGGATCACCGCTTCATAGAAGCAGTAGTCGGTCATTTCGCCGGACTTGGAGATGGTCATCTCGCAAACCATGGCCAGACGATCGACATGTGGATTCAGCGAGCACAGGCCGTTGGAGAGCTGCTCCGGCAGCATCGGCACCACGCGCTCGGGGAAGTACACCGAGTTGCCGCGCACCTGGGCTTCATTGTCCAGAGCCGAACCGATCTTCACGTAGCTGGAAACGTCGGCAATCGCCACGTACAACTTCCAGCCGCCGGAGAACAGGCGCAGTTTGCCTGGTTTGGCTTCGCAGTAGACCGCGTCGTCGAAGTCGCGGGCATCTTCGCCGTCGATGGTGACGAACGGCAGATGGCGCAGGTCGACGCGCTTCTCTTTGTCTTTCTCTTCGACTTCCGGCTTGAGCTTGCCGGCTTCCTTCAGCACGGCTTCAGGCCAGACGTGCGGAATGTCGTAGGTACGCAGGGCGACATCGATTTCCATGCCCGGCGCCATGTAGTTGCCGACGACTTCGATCACGTCACCTTGCGGCTGGAAGCGCGGGGTCGGCCAGTGGGTGATTTTCACCTCGACGAACTGACCGATCTGGGCGTTGGCGTTGCGGCCCGGGGTGACCAGCACTTCCTGCTGGATCTTCGGGTTGTCCGCAACGACGAAGCCGATACCGCCTTCTTCGAAGTAACGGCCGACGATGCTCTCGTGGGCACGGGACACCACTTCGACGATCACGCCTTCGCGACGACCGCGACGGTCCAGGCCGGACACACGGGCCAGGGCACGGTCGCCATCGAACACCAGACGCATTTGCGCCGGACTCATGAACAGGTCGTCGGAGCCGTCATCCGGCACCAGGAAGCCGAAACCGTCGCGGTGACCGCTGATGCGGCCGAGGATCAGGTCGAGCTTGTCCACCGGCGCATACGTGCCACGGCGGGTGTAGATCAGTTGAGCGTCGCGCTCCATGGCGCGCAGGCGGCGGCGCAGGGCTTCGATCTGGTCTTCTGTGGTCAGACCAAACTCTTCGACCAGTTGCTCGCGGGCAGCAGGCGAACCCCGATCAGCAAGGTGCTGAAGGATCAGTTCGCGGCTGGGAATAGGGTTTTCATATTTTTCCGCTTCACGAGCGGCCTCGGGATCGAGGGACTGCCAATCGGCCATTAGAGAGTTTTCACCTTGTCTATATGCGGGTTAGTTTGGCATAGGCGCCATCAAACGGGAAATTTCCGACTATATAAGACGCGTCTGGAGCCTTGTATCGACGCTTGGAGGGCGTTTTGAACACCGCTGGTAAAAAAAATCATTTTTTTTGCTGGCAGGGGTTTACAGTTAAAAAGGCGCTCCGTATAGTGCGCGCCATCGACGACGTACACACGTTGACGAGATGCCCAGGTGGTGAAATTGGTAGACACGCCAGCTTCAGGTGCTGGTGACCTTACGGTCGTGGAAGTTCGAGTCTTCTCCTGGGCACCAATTTCGAGTTTGAGACTAGATCAGTTTCAAGACTCACACAAAAACCCGCGAAAGCGGGTTTTTTGCATTCTGCGCCCCGCCTTTTTTCTGAAAATGATTTATTAAAATCAAATCAGGGGTTTACAGATCAAAAGGCGCTCCGTATAGTGCGCCACATCAACAGCGGCAACGCTGAAGATGAAGCCCAGATGGTGAAATTGGTAGACACGCCAGCTTCAGGTGCTGGTGACCTTACGGTCGTGGAAGTTCGAGTCTTCTTCTGGGCACCAATTCAAATTCAAGGTCACGATCTTGAATCTCACAAAAACCCGCGAAAGCGGGTTTTTGCGTTTTCGGGGGCTGGAAAAGTCTGAGCCCCAACGCCTACCAGACCAACTCCCTCCCCGCAAGGCGCACTTGAGAAACAATATCGTTTATCATTGTTGCAAGTTTTTGCAATGCGACAGTGAGGAACCCTGCGAATGATGTTTCGAAATACCCTGCGCCGCGGCTTGACCTTCACCCTGCTCGGCCTGGCACTCGCCACTCCCCTCACCCAGGCTGCCGACGCGGTTTCCCTGACTCTCTACAACGGTCAACACAAGGAAGTCGGCGACGCGATCGCCAAAGCCTTCGAAGCCAAGACCGGCATTCACGTCAATGTCCGCAAGGGCAGCAGCAATCAGCTGGCCAGCCAGATCATCGAAGAAGGCGACCGCTCCCCCGCCGACGTCATCTACACCGAAGAATCCCCGCCGCTGAACAACCTCGGCGAGCAAGGCCTGCTGGCCAAGGCCGACGACGCGACCCTCGCCGTTCTGCCGAAAGAATACGTCGCCGGTAACGGCACCTGGATCGGCGTCACCGCCAGGGTTCGTGTAGTGGCCTTCAACCCGAAACTGGTCGATGAAAAGGACCTGCCGAAATCGGTACTGGATTTCGCCGACCCGCAGTGGCAAGGCAAGGTCGGTTTCGTACCGACCAGCGGCGCGTTCCAGGAACAGGCTGTCGCCATCATCAAGAAACACGGCCGCGAAGCCGCCGAAGAATGGCTGACCGGTCTGCGCGCCTTCGGCAAGACCTACAGCAACAACATGGTCGCCCTCAAGGCTGTGGAAAACGGCGAAGTCGCCACCGTGCTGGTGAACAACTATTACTGGTTCGCCCTGCAACGGGAAAAAGGCCAGCTTGATTCGAAACTGCATTACTTCACCGGCGGTGACGTTGGCGGCCTGATCACCGTGTCCAGCGCAGCCGTGCTGAAATCCAGCAAACATCCAAAAGAAGCCCAGCAATTCCTCGCCTACATGGCCAGCGAAGAAGGCCAGCGCGTGATCACCCAGACCACCGCCGAATACCCGCTGCATAAAGGCATGGAATCGGATCGCGGCCTCAAACCTTTCAGTGAACTGGAAGCGCCGGACGTCACGCCGGCCGATCTCGGTAATGCCGAAGAAGCTTTGGAGCTGGAACGCGAAGTTGGCCTGAACTGATGACCGCATCGTTATCCGCCCCCGCTACACGCGGGGGTTACGTGCCACGGCGCAAGCGGCCGTCGATCTGGCTGGTGCTGCCGGTGTTGTTGCTGGTGGTCATGAGCCTGTTGCCGCTGGCCTACGTCGGGCTCAAAGCCTGGCAAGCAGGCTGGTCCGAGGCGCTGCACTTGCTGTGGCGCCCGTATGTGTTCAGCCTGCTGCGCAACACGCTGGCGCTGATGGTTGGCGTAACCGTGACCTGTGGCGTGATCGGCCTGTCGCTGGCGTGGTTGCTGGAGCGCAGCAATCTGCCAGGCCGACGGCTGTGGGGCGTGATTCTTTGCCTGCCGTTCGCGGTGCCGGCATTTGTCAGCAGCTTCACCTGGGTTTCGCTCAGCGCGCAGTTCGAAGGACTCGGCGGGGCGATTCTTGTGATGAGCCTGTCGAAGTACCCGCTGATCTTTCTGCCAGTGGCCGCCACACTGCGCAATCTTGATCCCTCCCTTGAAGAGTCGGCTCGCACACTGGGACAGAATCGCTGGGGCGTGTTTTTCCGCGTCACCCTGCCCCTGCTCTGGCCTTCGCTGCTGGCCGGCTCATTGCTGATCGCATTGCACATGCTGGTGGAATTCGGCGCACTGTCGATCATCGGCCTGCAAACCTTCACCACCGCGATCTATCAGCAATTCGAACTGGAATTCAGCAATGCCAACGCGGCAATGCTGTCGGCAGTGTTGCTGGCGCTGTGCCTGATGCTGTTGTGGCTGGAGTTGCGCGTGCGCGGCAAGGGCCGTCATGTGCGCACTGGCCAGGGCGCGGCGCGTCGGGCTGAACAAGTGCGACTCGGGCCTTGGGCGATTGCCGGTCAGCTGTATTGCCTGATGCTGGCGATTGTCGGCAGCGGGATTCCGCTGGGCATGCTGGCCTACTGGCTCGCCGTGGGGTCGTCAGCAGCCTTCCCGGTGGCAGCAATCACCGAAGCATTGCTGTCGTCACTGGCACTATCGCTGGGTGGCGCGGGATTGTGTCTGGTGCTGGCGGTACCGGTCGGACTGCTGGTGGTGCGCTATAAAGGTCAGCTGGCGATCTGGGCCGAGCGCCTGCCCTATCTGCTGCACGCCCTGCCGGGATTGGTGATCGCCCTGACGCTGGTGTATTTCGCCCTGCATTACGTGCCGGCGCTGTACCAGACCTCCGCGCTGTTGCTGATCGCTTATGCGCTGCTGTTTCTGCCGCTCGCTCAGGCGCCGATCCGCACGGCGTTGAACAAGGCGGCTCCGCAACTCGAAGAAGCCGCCCGCACGCTGGGCGCTTCTTCATTCACGGCGTTCTGTCGAGTGACCCTGCCGATCATCTTCCCGGCACTGGGTGCGGCGTTCGCTCTGGTGTTTCTGGATGCCATGAAAGAACTGACGGCGACACTGCTGTTGAGTCCGACGGGGCTCAACACATTAGCGACCGAAGTCTGGGCGCACACCGCGAATGTCGAGTTCGCAGCAGCGGCGCCTTATGCGGCGTTGTTGATTGTGGTGTCGGGATTGCCGGTGTACCTGCTGACGACCCGGATGTATTTGAGCCGATAAAAAAATCGCAGCCGAGGCTGCGATTTTTTTTGCCCGGACTATCAGGCCCGGAACTGCCCCAGACTGGCCTTGAGCTGCGCCGCCAAACCATCCAGCACCTTGCCGCTGGCCGTGGTCTCGACCACCGCCTGGGCGGCTTTCTCGGCCTGGGCATGGATCGTCTCGACCCGCCCACGCACGGCCTGCGCGCCCTGCGCCTGATGCGCCGCGGCCTGAGTCGCCAGGCCAATCGCCGCATGCACCTGCTCGACCGACGCCTGCACCGATTGCTGCAACCGTGCGCTGTCACGCAGCACCAGCAAACCTTCGCTGGCCTGACGCCCGGCCTGACCGATCGCCTCGACCGCCTCACGGGCACCCTGCTGCAGCGCCACGATATGCGCCTGAATGTCGCCCGTGGAGCTTTGGGTCTTGCTCGCCAACGCGCGGACTTCATCCGCCACCACTGCAAACCCGCGTCCGGTCTCGCCGGCCCGGGCGGCTTCGATGGCCGCGTTGAGCGCCAGCAGGTTGGTCTGCTCGGCGATGCCGTGAATCACGGTCAGCACCACTTCGATCTGCTCGCTCTGCTGCGCCAGCCGCTCGATGACTTTCGCCCCGGTATCGACCTGCCCCGCCAGCGCCTCGATCAGGCTGCCGACCTTGGCCGAAGTGCGAGTGTTCTCGTCGGTGGCCTGGCGAATATCCACCACCTGCTTCAACGCAGCCTGCATCGCATGGCTTTCCGATTGCGCTTCATCGGCCATTTGCGACAGAGCCCGCAAACTTTCGGCCACTTCATCACGCTGCATTCCGGCCGCCGCATCGGCACCGGCATTGCGCAAGGTCATCGCACCGATTTCCACACCGGTACGCTGAGCCACATCCCCGGCCTCGCGCACGATCGGCTGCAACTTGTCCACAAAGCGGTTGACCGCCGACGCCATGTCGCCGATTTCGTCCTTGCTGTTGATCTGCACGCGTTTGGTCAGATCGCCCTCACCTGCTGCCAGATCATCCATGGCGGCGTTGAGCATCTTCAGGCGATTGACCACTCGATGACCGAGCACCACCGCCAGCAGCAACAGCACCCCGGCACCGACCAGCGCCAGACCCATGCCGATACGCCAGCGCAGAGTTGCTGCTGCGTCCTGCACTGTACTGGTGGTGTTGGCCTTCATTTCGGCAGCCGTGGATTGCGCCGATTGCAGGCGCGCGCGCATGGCGGTGGCGCTGTCGGCAGCAGCGCCTTTGAGGCTGTCACCGACCAGTTGATCGCTGCTGGCAATCAACGCCGTGAAGCGCTGATCGAGCGCCGCCAGATCGGTTTCGACCGAAGCAGTCGAGACACCCATCAGCACCTTGCCGATTTCCACGCCATTGGGGTTGATCGAGGCTTCGAGGTAGTAGACCGACGGATCATTCTTCGCCGCATCCAGCACTTTATCCAGCGCCCGCTCACCCTGGCCTTTTTCCAAAAGGGCCTTGTTGATCGGGTTTTCGCGGTTGAGGTAGCGGGTCAGATGCTGGCCGGTGGCGTCGTCATACACCACGAACAGCACGTTGGGATTGCGCTGGGCCCGGCGGGCGAACTCGGACAAGGTCGGCACGTCGCTGTCCCACATGGCGCGAGGCGCCACCGAGGCCAGCAACTGGGCCATGTCATTGGCCGAATCCTTCAGGTCTTTTTCCAGAGTCGCACGCAGTTGCGCCTGCTCTTCCTTCAGACGCGAGGAAAGACCGGCGGTAAGACGCTGACGGGTACTCGAGGAGAGGCTGTCGAGGCTCGACGTGACTTCGCGCCCGGCCTGCTCCAGTTCACCGGACAACTTCTGGCTGTCGGCGCCCAGACGAGAGCCGAGATCGGCTTCCAGCGCGGTGACGGTGCTCCGCGTCAGGGCGACGGCCACCAGCACTTGCACCAAAAGGGCGATACCAAGGGTAACGAACACAGGCCGCAACAGACGGCTTTGTAACAGTGAGAGAACGGCTGACACTTTGAATCCCTCTACTTCTGACGCCATTAATTTGATGGCACTCTTGTAGACAGAATCACAGCAAAGGTCATGCCGTCCAACAGGCATAAACGACAAAGGCCCCGATGAAGGGGCCTTTGTGTTTTTACATCAACGACTTATCAAGCGAACGGATGACGCAGAACGATGGTTTCGTTGCGATCCGGACCCGTCGAAATAATGTCGATCGGCGCGCCGATCAACTCTTCAACGCGTTTGATGTAGGCACGAGCGTTGGCCGGCAGCTCTTCCAGGGTTTTGGCACCCACGGTCGATTCGGTCCAGCCCGGCACTTCTTCGTACACAGGCTGCAGGCCTACGTAGCTGTCAGCGTCAGTTGGAGCAACGGCGTTGCCTTGTGCATCTTTGTAGCCGGTGCAGATGTTGATGGTTTCCAGGCCGTCGAGTACGTCCAGCTTGGTCAGGCAGATGCCGGAGATGCTGTTCACATCGATAGCGCGACGCAGGATAACGGCGTCGAACCACCCGCAACGACGGGCACGGCCGGTGGTAGCACCGAACTCGTGACCTTGCTTGGCCAGGTGCGCGCCCACTTCGTCGAACAGCTCAGTCGGGAATGGACCCGAACCTACGCGAGTGGTGTAAGCCTTGGTGATGCCCAGGATGTAGTCCAGGAACATCGGGCCAACACCCGAACCGGTCGCCACGCCACCGGC
This sequence comes from Pseudomonas sp. B707, assembly GCF_022496685.1. Taxonomy (NCBI): domain Bacteria; kingdom Pseudomonadati; phylum Pseudomonadota; class Gammaproteobacteria; order Pseudomonadales; family Pseudomonadaceae; genus Pseudomonas; species Pseudomonas sp. B707. Next base: position 190,471 of record NZ_WTVE01000036.1, read on the forward strand.
GGTGGTGTTGGAGCTGGTCACGTACGGGTAGGTACCGTGGTCGATGTCGAGCAACGAACCTTGGGCGCCTTCGAACATGATGTCTTTGCCGGCGCGACGCAGGTCGTGCAGCTCGGCAGTCACGTCCAGCATCAGCGGCTTGAGCAGCTCGGCGTATTCCTTGCACTCGGCCAGAGTCTTTTCGAACTCGATGGCAGGCTCTTTGTAGTAACCGACCAGCATGAAGTTGTGGTAGTCCACCAGTTCACGCAGCTTGTCTTCAAAGCGCGGCATGTTGAGCAGATCGCCAACACGCAGGCCGCGACGTGCAACCTTGTCTTCGTATGCCGGGCCGATGCCGCGACCGGTCGTACCGATCTTCAGCTCGCCGCGGGCCTTTTCACGGGCCTGGTCCAGTGCCACGTGGAAGGACAGGATCAACGGGCAGGAAGGGCTGATGCGCAGGCGCTCGCGCACCGGTACGCCTTTCTCTTCCAGCTTGGTGATCTCGCGCAGCAGGGCGTCGGGTGCAACCACCACGCCGTTGCCGATCAGGCACTGCACGCCTTCGCGCAGCACGCCCGACGGGATCAGGTGCAAGACGGTTTTTTCACCATCGATCACCAGAGTGTGACCGGCGTTGTGGCCACCCTGGTAGCGCACTACGGCGGCAGCATGTTCGGTCAGCAGATCAACGATCTTGCCTTTGCCCTCATCACCCCATTGGGTGCCCAGGACTACGACATTCTTACCCATAACACTTGTCCTCATTCGCGCAAACTTGGTGCCGGCTTCAGCCGGCAGGAAAACTCAAGAAGCCAGTGGCGATACTTGCCAAAGCCCGTTCTGCTGGATCAATTGCCGGTCGCAGTCCGCATCACGGGCGGCGGCCAAAGGTTGTCCAGGCAATGCCTGAACGACACGCTGACCCTCACTGCGCAACTGGCAAACCTGCTGCCAGAGTGCCGCATCCGTACTGTCAGGCATCCAGATACCGCCAGACGGTAGCTCGATCTCAGCACGCCCCAGGGTCACCAGGGTTTTCAAATCGGTGGAGAAGCCGGTGGCCGGACGGGCGCGACCGAAGTCGGCGCCGATGTCGTCGTAACGACCGCCCTGAGCGATGGACTGGCCAACGCCCGGCACGAACACCGCGAACACCACACCGGTGTGGTAGTGGTAACCGCGCAACTCGCCCAGATCGAAGTACAGCGGCAGCTCCGGGAAGCGCGCCGACAGACGCTCGGCGATCGCCAGCAAGTCTTCCAGTGCCGCCAGTACCGGGGCCGGCGCATTGGCCAGACGCTCGCGGGCAGCGGTCAGGACTTCACGGCCGCCGCACAGGTCGACCAGCGCGCGCAGCATGCCGGACAGATCGGCCGGCAGGCCTTCGGTCAAGGTAATGACCTCGTCGATGGCCTTGCGTTGCAACGCATCGAACAACTGCTGCTCGACTTCACCCGACAGACCGGCCGCCTGGGCCAGACCGCGGTAGATGCCGACATGCCCGAGGTCCATGTGCACGTCCGGCACATCGGCCAGTTGCAGCATCGCCAGCATCAGGCTGATGACTTCGACGTCGCTGCTCGGGCTGGCATCGCCGTACAACTCGGCACCCAGCTGGATCGGGCTGCGCGAGGACGACAAGGCACGCGGCTGGGCATGCAGCACGCTGCCGGCGTAGCACAGACGGCTCGGGCCTTCGCGACGCAGGGTGTGCGCATCGATGCGCGCCACTTGCGGCGTGATGTCGGCACGGAATCCCATCTGCCGGCCCGATTGCGGGTCGATGACCTTGAAGGTACGCAGATCCAGGTCCTGGCCCGCGCCGGTCAGCAGGGATTCCAGGTACTCGATATGGGGAGTCACGACAAACTCGTAACCCCAGCTCTGGAACAGATCCAACACCTGACGACGCGCGACTTCAATGCGCGCCGCTTCCGGTGGCAGTACTTCTTCGATGCCATCTGGCAGCAGCCAGCGGTCTACCGTTGCCATTACGCCATTCCCCTTAGATCCGGGCGGCCAGCCCGAGGGCGAGCCTTGAGTGAAGCAGAAAATGACCGGCCCGTTCAAAACGCACGCGCATGAACGACGCGGCGAAAGGCCTGTTACCGGCTTCGCCCATCACTTTCCTCGAAAAACTGTCGGGCCATTCAACCCGATCTTCTGCAACAAAAACAGCAATCAAACGTGCAGACGCAAAAAAGCCGGGAATTTCCCGGCTGCCGCATCATACACACGTTTTCCCAAAGGATCACCCCGCCCGAGGTTTTAGCCGCCGGGCGGAATGATTCAGGTCAACGTCGTATCAAGGCTTGGACTTTTCCAGGTAACGGAAGAAGTCGCTGCTTGGGTCGAGGACCAGGACGTCGGATTTGTTCGCGAAGCTTTCACGGTAGGCACGCAGGCTACGGTAGAAACCGTAGAACTCCTGATCCTGGCCGTAGGCCTTGGAGTAGATCGCAGCGGCCTGGGCGTCACCGTCACCGCGAATCTCTTCGGATTCACGATAGGCTTCAGCCAGCAGCACGCGGCGTTGACGATCGGCGTCGGCACGGATGCCTTCGGCCAGCTCGTTACCCTTGGCGCGGTGCTCGCGAGCTTCACGCTCACGCTCGGTGCTCATACGTTCGAACACGCTGCGGTTCACTTCTTTCGGCAGATCGATGGCCTTGACCCGGACATCGACCACTTCGATACCCAGCTCTTTCTCCGCCATCTTGTTCAGCGACGCGGTGATATCGGCCATCAGCGCATCGCGCTCACCGGATACCACTTCGTGCAGGGTGCGTTTACCAAACTGGTCACGCAGGCCCGATTCCAGACGACGGGACAGACGCTCGTCGGCGATCTGCTTGAGGCCGGACGTTGCGGTGTAGAAGCGCTCGGCATCCTTCACGCGCCACTTGGCGTAGGCATCGACCATCACGGCTTTCTTTTCCAGCGTCAGGAAGCGTTGTGTCGGTGCATCCAGCGTCATCAGACGTGCGTCGAATTTACGCACCTGGTTAACGTAAGGAACCTTCACATGCAGACCCGGCTGAACGTCAGCCTGAACCACGCGACCGAATTGCAGCAACACCGCGCGCTCGGTCTGAGCAACGATGTAGAAGCAGTTCCAGCCAACCAGTACCACGACAACGCCAACGATCAGGGCGATCAGCGATTTATTGCTCATCAGCGGGTCTCCCTTGTGCGCGACTGCGGCACGTCAGTGACATGCGGCGTGACGTCCGTGTTGTTGCTGGCGGCAGCCGAACCGGTGACCGGTGCATTGCTGCCCGAACTGTTCTGAATCATCTTGTCCAGCGGCAGGTAAAGCAGGTTGCTCTGGCCGTTCTTGTTGCCGGTCACGAGAACCTTGCTGGTGCTGCTGAAGACTTCCTGCATGGTGTCCAGATATAGACGCTGACGAGTGACCTCGGGCGCCTTGCGATACTCGGCAACCAGCTTGGTGAAGCGATCCGCCTCACCCTTGGCCCGCGAGACCGTTTCGTCACGGTAACCGTTGGCATCTTCGAGGATGCGCTGGGCCTGACCACGGGCTTCCGGCACCACGCCGTTGGCGTAGGTTTCAGCCTGGTTGCGCGAACGCTGCTCGTCTTCACGGGCGCGGATCACGTCATCGAAAGCTTCCTGCACTTCACGCGGTGCCGCTGCGCTCTGTACGTTGACCTGGGTGACGGTGATACCGGTGCGATAGGTATCGAGGAAGCGTTGCAGACGCTCCTTGATCTCGCTGGCCATCAGCTCACGACCTTCGGTCAGCACCTGGTCCATCGCGGTGGAACCCACCACATGGCGCAGCGCACTGTCGGTCGCATGTTGCAGGCTGATTTCCGGCTGGTCGACGTTCAGCACGAAGTCCTGCAGGTTGCTGATCTTGTACTGCACGGTCAGCGGCACTTCGACGATGTTCTCGTCTTCGGTCAGCATCTGGCCCTGCTTGGTGTAGGCACGCTCACGCGTGACGTTCTCCATGTACTTCTTGTCGATCGGCGGGAAGTAGATGTTCAGGCCGGGACCGACAGTCTCGTAGTACTTGCCGAAGCGCAGCACCACGGCTTGCTCCTGCTCGTCCACGACATATACCGCGCTATACAGCCAGACGGCCGCCAGCACGACAAGGCCGATGCCGAGCAGGCCGCCGAAGCCGCCGCTCTTGCCCGAGCCACCACCGTCATCACCGCGTTTTTTTCCACCACCGAACAACCCGTTCAGGCTTTCCTGCAGCTTTCGGAAGGCCTCGTCGAGATCCGGCGGCCCCTTGCGGTCGCCGTTGTTGCGACGCTTGCCACCCCAAGGATCCTGATTGTTCGAGTTGCCACCCGGCTCATTCCAAGCCATAGCGCTCTCCATCTGATAAAGCAAAGACGCACCCACGGCGCGCCGACCAATGCTACAGAATGCCTGCCGTTGCGGCACAACCGCTTTGCCAGGCTTTTATTGCAAAGTGTGTTGCTCGATGAACTCCGTCGGCACAACGCCTTCACGACTCACCAGTCGATTGAGCTCCGAGCGTGGCAATCGAACGGCCAGCAAGCTGACCCCTTCTTCGTCGTGTTCTTCTTTCTGTACCGCGCCCAGTTCGAAGAACTGCGCACGCAGACGCGCGAACCGCTGAGGCAGGCGCAAGGTTCCCACGAACAGGTCGCTGCCCAACAACTCGGCAATCGCCTGCTCGAGCAATTCCAGACCGGTGCCATCACGCGCCGACAGCCAAACCCGCTGGGGCTTGCCGTTTTCATCGCGCTGGATTTGTGGCTCAACGCCTTCAAGCAAATCGAGTTTGTTATAGACCTCGAGGATCGGCAAGTCCTGGGCACCGATCTCGCCCAGCACTACCATCACCTGCTCGATCTGCAACATGCGATCCGGTTCGGCCGCATCGATCACGTGCAGCAGCAGATCGGAGTTGCTCGACTCTTCGAGCGTAGACCGAAATGCCTCGACCAGTTTGTGTGGCAAGTGGCGGATGAACCCTACCGTGTCGGCCAGGACAATCGGCCCCAGGTCGTCCAGATCCAGACGGCGCAGGGTCGGGTCGAGCGTGGCGAACAGCTGGTCAGCCGCGTACACGTCGGACTTGGTCACGTTATTGAACAGCGTGGACTTGCCGGCGTTGGTGTATCCCACCAGAGACACGGTAGGGATATCCGCACGCGAGCGGCCACGACGCGACTGTTCGCGCTGGCTGCGCACTTTTTCCAGACGGCCCTTGATCTGGCGCAGGCGAACCCGCAGCAGTCGCCGGTCGGTTTCGAGCTGGGTTTCACCCGGGCCGCGCATGCCGATACCGCCACCCTGACGCTCAAGGTGAGTCCAGCCGCGAACCAGCCGGGTGCTCATGTGGTCAAGCTGGGCCAGTTCTACCTGGAGCTTGCCCTCATGGGTACGGGCGCGTTGGGCGAAAATATCGAGAATCAGACCGGTACGGTCGATCACGCGACACTCGAAAACACGTTCGAGGTTACGTTCCTGACTGGGCGTGAGGACGTGATTGAAGATCACCAGATCGGCTTCTTCGGCGTGGACCAGGTCGCGCAGTTCCTCGACCTTGCCGCTGCCAATCAGGTATTTGGCGGTTGGCCGATGACGCGGCACGTTAAAAAACGCAACGGTCTCGGCGCCAGCCGAATTTGCCAGTTCCTGAAACTCCTGCGGATCTTCGCGCGCCTCAGGGTCCTGTCCATCCAAGTGAACGAGGATGACTCGTTCACCACCACCGTGGCGCTCAAAGAACAAAGGAGACTCCTATCAGGCGTTACCTGGCTCAGCGTCACCTGCTTCGGATTCGGTTGCGCTTGGCAGACGAATTGGACGAACCGGCACGACTGTAGAGATAGCGTGTTTGTAAACCATCTGGCTGACGGTGTTCTTCAGCAGGATAACGAACTGGTCGAACGACTCGATCGTGCCTTGCAGTTTGATCCCGTTCACCAGGTAGATGGAAACCCCCACTTTCTCTTTACGTAAAGTATTCAAGTAAGGGTCTTGTAGCGAATGCCCTTTTGACATGTGCCGCACTCCTTTAAGGATTCAATATAAAAAATAGGTAAACAGATGGCTTTTGCCGCCACACCCCCAAGGATAGACGGCAATTGCAAGGACTCAGCTCAATATGGAGATCGTCCCAAGGTATTTCAAGGCGCGTGGCAGATTGTCGCAATCCAGACTGTCGAGCCAGTGTAAATCTTTCCAGCTGCGCAGCCAGGTGAACTGGCGTTTGGCCAATTGGCGCGTGGCGATGATGCCCCGCTCCTGCATCTCGGCCGACGTCAGCTTGCCATCCAGGAAGTCCCAGACCTGGCGGTAGCCTACCGCACGTATAGACGGCAACCCGGCATGCAGGTCACTTCTATTACGCAGGGCTACGACCTCGTCGATGAATCCCTGTTCCAGCATATTTGTGAATCTTTGTTTAATGCGCTCGTGCAGTACCTGCCGATTAGTTGGAGCAATCGCCAGGTTCGCGACAGTATAGGGCAATTGTTGCAGTCCCGATGCGGCCGCTTCGGTACTTTGTACAGATTGTTTCAGCCGCAGTTCAGTCATGCTCTGACCGCTGACCCGGTAAACTTCCAGCGCACGACTCAGTCGTTGTGGATCGTTCGGATGAATGCGTGCCGCAGACTCCGGATCGATGACCGCCAGTTGATCGTGCAGGGCCTGCCAGCCAAGGCGTGCAGCCTCTTCTTCGATTTGCGCGCGAACCTCGGGATCGGCCGCCGGCATGTCCGCCAGACCTTCGATCAAAGCCTTGTAATAGAGCATCGTGCCGCCCACCAGCAGCGGAATTTTTCCGCGTGCGGTGATCTCGGCCATGGCCTGGAGCGCATCGCGGCGGAAATCCGCTGCCGAATAGGCTTCGGCCGGGTCGAGAATGTCGATCAACCGGTGCGGAAACTCGGCCAGCAGTTCTTTGGACGGTTTGGCGGTGCCGATGTCCATGCCGCGATAGACCAGCGCCGAATCGACGCTGATCAGCTCGCACGGCAGTACCTTGGTCAGCTCGATGGCCAGATCGGTCTTGCCCGCAGCGGTCGGGCCCATCAGGAAAATCGCTGGAGGAAGCTGGCTCATCAACGACCGCGCAGGAACAGTTTGTCCAGATCGTCCAGGCCCAGTTGGGTCCAGGTCGGTCGGCCATGGTTGCATTGACCGCTGCGCTCGGTGTTCTCCATATCACGCAGCAGGCCGTTCATTTCCGGCAGGGCCAGGCGCCGGTTGGCGCGGATCGCGCCGTGGCAGGCCATGGTGCCGAGCAATTCGTTCAGATGTGCCTGGATCCGGTCGCTGGTGCCGTATTCCATCAAGTCCGACAGCACATCACCCACCAGACGGTTGGCTTCGGCCTGCTTGAGCAGGGCCGGAATCTGCCGGATGGCCAGGGTTTCCGGGCCAAGGCGCTGCAATTCAAAACCGAGGCGCTGGAACCACGCCGCATGTTCTTCGGCGCAATCGGCCTCGCGCTGACTGACCGCCAGGGATTCCGGCACCAGCAAAGGCTGACCGCTAAGGCCTTCGCTGGCCATGGCGATCTTCAGACGCTCGTACATGATCCGCTCGTGAGCGGCGTGCATGTCCACCAAAACCAGGCCTTGGGCGTTCTCGGACAGAATGTAGATGCCCTTGAGCTGCGCCAGCGCATAGCCCAGCGGCGGAATGTCTTCCTGACCGGCTGGCAATGCATTGGCGTTGGCCTCGGGCAGCGGCGCAAAAAACTCGCGGTACGCGGCCTGGGCCTCGGCTACCGGCACGCTCGATTGCGGACGCGGCGTGTATTGATACTGATAAGCCCCGCCAGCGCTGGCACCCGACGAGGTATTGAACGCCGGTTGCGCCTGCGGTTGCTCCAGCAGCGCATTGGCCGCCAGACGCATTTCGCCCTGCGGACCGAACTCACCGGCTTCAAGGCCGGTTGGCCGGACGATCGCGGTGGTGACCGAACCGGCAAGCTGATCTTCCGGCCGCACATCGCCGAGGGCACGGTGCAAGGTGCCATAAAGGAAGTCATGCACCATGCGCCCGTCACGGAAGCGCACTTCGTGTTTGGTCGGGTGTACGTTGACGTCTACTGCTGCCGGGTCGACCTCGAAAAACAGCGCGAACGTCGGGTGCCGGCCATTGAACAGCACATCGCGATAAGCCTGACGCACCGCGTGGGCCACCAGTTTGTCGCGCACCGCACGGCCGTTGACGAAGAAATACTGCAAGTCCGCCTGACTGCGGTTGAAGGTCGGCAGACCGACCCAACCCCACAAATGCAGGCCATTGCGCTCGATCTCGATCGGCAACGCCTGCTCAAGGAAGCCCGAACCGCAGATCGCCGCCACACGCCGTGCGCGCGCCGCGTCATCGTGGGCTTCGTGCAGGCTGAGGATGGTCTTGCCGTTGTGACGCAGATGGAACGCCACGTCGAAACGCGCCAGCGCCAGACGCTTGATCACTTCTTGCAGGTGATCGAATTCGGTTTTTTCAGTCTTGAGGAATTTGCGTCGCGCCGGGGTGTTGAAGAACAGGTCACGGACTTCCACCGACGTGCCGACCGGATGCGCCGCCGGCTGCACGCGGGGCGCCATGTCGCGGCCTTCGGTCTCGACCTGCCAGGCCTGATCGGCATCGCGAGTGCGCGAGGTCAGGGTCAGGCGCGCCACGGAGCTGATCGATGCCAAAGCCTCGCCCCGGAAACCCAGGCTCATTACTTGCTCAAGATCTTCCAGGTTGCGGATCTTGCTGGTGGCGTGACGCGCCAGGGCCAGCGGCAGGTCATCGGCGGAAATACCGCTGCCGTCGTCACGCACACGCAGCAGTTTGACGCCGCCCTGTTCAACATCGACGTCGATACGTTTGGCGCCGGAGTCGAGGCTGTTTTCCAGCAGCTCCTTGATCACCGAGGCCGGGCGTTCGACCACCTCACCGGCGGCGATCTGGTTCGCCAGCCGCGGGCTGAGCAGTTCGATGCGCGCAGCGTTCAGGACCTGATTCATTCTTTGGACGCCAGTTCGGTGCCGGGAATGGTCAGGTGCTGACCGACTTTCAGATCATCGCTTTTCAGATTGTTGGCGCTGCGCAACGTGGCCGGCGAAATCTGGTAACGCACGGCAATCATCGCCACGGTTTCACCCGGACCTACCCGGTGATCACGCGGCCCCTGAGCAATCTTGCCCGAATCACGCAGCCAGGCGATGTAAGTGCCCGGTGGCGGATTCTGCTGGAAGAACTGACGCACGCCGCTGCTGATCGAACGCGCCAGCGCCTGCTGGTGGCTCGCTGCCGAGAGTTTGTTTGCTTCGTTGGCGTTGGAGATGAAGCCGGTTTCCACCAGGATCGACGGGATGTCCGGCGATTTCAGCACCATGAACCCGGCCTGTTCCACGCGCTGTTTGTGCAGCGGGGTGACCCGGCCAATGTTGGTCAGGACTTTCTGGCCGACGTTGAGGCTGGAGGTCAGCGAGGCGGTCATCGACAGGTCGAGCAGAACGCCGGCCAGCATCCGGTCCTTGTCATCGAGACTGACGTTGCCGGCACCGCCGATCAGGTCGGAACGGTTTTCGCTGTCGGCCAGCCAACGGGCGGTTTCCGAAGTGGCGCCACGGTCGGACAGGGCGAACACCGACGCACCGAACGCGGCCGCAGACGGCGCGGCGTCGGCGTGGATCGAGACGAACAGGTCTGCGCCCTTCTTGCGAGCAATCTCGGTACGGCCGCGCAGCGGGATGAAGTAGTCGCCGGTACGGGTCAGTTCGGCGCGGAAGCCTTTCATGCCGTTGACCTGACGCTGCAACTCGCGGGCGATCTGCAGTACCACGTCTTTCTCGCGCTGACCGCGAGAACCGGACGCACCCGGGTCTTCGCCACCGTGGCCGGCGTCGATCACCACAATGATGTCGCGCTTGCCGGCCGGGGCCGGTGGCAGTTTGATCGCAGGCTCGGCCGGGGTGACCGGCACCGCAGGCACGGTCGCAACCGTTGGGGTCGGCGCAGGTGTCGGAGGTGGTGCGGCGTCAGCCGGGTTGTCGAACAGATCGACCACCAGACGGTTGCCATATTGCGCATTCGGCGCCAGCGAGAAACTTTTCGGGGTGACGGCTTTTTTCAGGTCGATGACCACCCGCAGGTCGGTCGGCGTACGTTGGGCCGAGCGCATGGCGGTGATCGGCGTATTGGCGGTCTGCACATTCAGCGGCGCGCCGAGGGTGGCGCCGTTGATGTCGATCACCAGACGATCCGGCGCGGTCAGCGTGAAGACGCTGTGTTGCACCGGGCCTGTCAGGTCGAACACCAGTCGCGTGTTGTCCGGCGCCCGCCACAGGCGCACGCTGTTGACCTTCGTCTCGGCCACAGCGTTGACGGTTACTGCCATCAACATCAGTCCAGCGGCAGCCACCAACGCGCGAAAGCGCATACCTAACCCCATCATTCAATTGGTTTCCAATGCCAAAGCGGCACACCAGGCCTCGCCGCGCGAGCCCTGGGATAAAATGGTCAGCGAACGTCCGCTGTCTTGCGGGCTAATGGTAATGGTCAGGTCAGGCTTTGGCAAAAAGCCTGCACCTTTATCGGGCCATTCGATCAGGCACAGGGCGTCGTCTTCGAAATAGTCGCGAATCCCGAGAAACTCCAGCTCTTCCGGATCGACCAGGCGATACAGGTCGAAGTGAAACGCCCGGACGTCACCGATCTCGTAGGGCTCGACCAACGTGAAGGTCGGACTTTTCACAGCCCCCACGTGCCCCAGACCGCGAATGATGCCCCGCGACAGCGTGGTTTTGCCCATCCCGAGGTTGCCTTCGAGAAAGATCAGACCATGGCCCTGGGTGATACGGGCGATGCGTGCGCCAAAGTCGCTCATGGCCTGTTCATCGGCCAGGTACAGGGTTACTTCAGACACGGTGCATGCTCCTCCAACAACTGACGAATGGCTGGAATCAGATCACTGGCCGCCAGCCCACGGCCGAATTTACCTTGTTGCGCCCCAGCGTTGGCGTGCAGCCAGACCGCCAGACAAGCCGCGTCGAACGCATTCATACCTTGGGCAAGCAGCGCGCCGACCAGACCGGCCAATACATCGCCAAGACCGGCAGTAGCCATGGCCGGATGGCCTTGATGACACAGCGCCAGACGACCATCGGGATGAGCAATCAGACTGCCTGCGCCTTTGAGCACCACCACCGCTGTATATTTTTCGCTCAACGCCAGCGCCGCCGCCGGACGATCGGCCTGCACCTCGGCAGTGCTGATCCCCAGCAGCCGCGCCGCCTCTCCCGGATGCGGCGTGATCACGCAATCCTTGGGCAGACTGACAAAACCGGAGGCCAGCAGGTTCAGTGCATCGGCATCCCACACCTGCGGCAGCGAGGCATTGGCAGCGGCCGACAACAGCGCCCGCCCCCAACTCGCCTGCCCAAGCCCCGGCCCGACCACCAGCATGGACACCCTTTCCAGCAGCCCCATCAATTGATTGGCCGAAGAAGTGCCCAGCACCATGGCTTCCGGCACCCGGCTCAACGCCGCCGGCACATGTTCCGGACGGGTCGCCAGCGAAACCATCCCGGCCCCGCTGCGCAACGCACTTTCGGTGCTCAACAGAATTGCTCCGCCAAAACCGTGATCGCCGCCGATCAGCAGCACATGGCCAAAACGCCCCTTGTGCGCCGCCGGCGTACGGGCCGCCAGACGCGGCAGGTTAATCGCGTTGAGACGTTGAGCGGCGGCTGGAATGTCAGTGAAGTTTTCGGCCGAGGCCTGCAGATCGTTAAACAGCAGTTCGCCGACGTGATCCGCCGCCGCGCCCGTGAACAGCCCGAGCTTCAGGCCGATGAAAGTCACGGTGAGGTCAGCGCGCACCGCATCACCCAGCGCATGACCAGTGTCGGCGCACAATCCGGAAGGAATATCGACCGCCACCACCGGCAGTCTGCTGGCATTGATCGCCGCGATCGCAGCGGCATAGGGCTCACGCACGTCGCCGCTCAGGCCGGTGCCGAGCAACGCGTCAACGACGATACCGCGCAACTCGCAGGACAGATCCCATGCTGCAATCGAAACGCCGTCAGCCACGGCTTCGGCGTGCGCCACGGCGGCATCGCCCTTTAGACGTTGCGGCTCGCCGACAGCCAGCACCTGGACCTGCCAACCCGCACGGTGGGCCAGCGCCGCCACCAGATAACCATCGCCGGCGTTGTTGCCGTGCCCGGCCAGCACCGTCAATTCATTCGCGGCCGGCCATTGGCGTACCAGTGCGCGCCAGGTGGCATGGGCGGCACGCTGCATCAATTCGAAGCCCGGCGTGCCGGCGGCGATCAGCCGTGCGTCGAGTTCGCGCACCTGCGCGGCACGGTACAGCGCGTCGGGTAATTGATCTTTAGTGTGCGGCATGCGTCTTCGGGCTCCGATGTCTGGCAGAATTATACGCACCTCAGCTCCGGTTTCTCTCGCCTCATGTCCGCCATCACCACAGATCTGCCTGCCCTCGCCCAATCCATCAAGGACTGGGGCCGCGAGCTGGGCTTCCAGCAAGTCGGCATCAGCGGTCTGGATCTGGCCGAGCATGAGCAGCACCTGCAACGCTGGCTCGAGGCCGGCTACCACGGCGAAATGGATTACATGGGCGCCCACGGCAGCAAACGCTCGCACCCCGAAGAGCTGGTGCCGGGCACCTTGCGCGTAGTCTCACTGCGCATGGACTACCTGCCGGGCGACACGCAAATGGCGCAATTGCTGGCAAAACCGGAAAAGGCCTACATCTCGCGTTATGCCTTGGGCCGTGATTATCACAAGTTGATCCGTAAACGCGTTCAACAACTGGCGGACAGGATTCAATCCGAGATCGGCCCGTTCGGCTTCCGCGCCTTCGTCGACAGTGCGCCGGTGCTGGAAAAGGCCATCGCCGAACAGGCCGGGCTGGGCTGGATCGGTAAAAACACCCTGGTGCTGAACCGCAAGGCCGGCAGTTACTTCTTTCTCAGTGAGCTGTTCGTCGACCTGCCCCTGCCGGTGGATGAACCCCACAGCACCGAACACTGCGGACGCTGCACCGCGTGCCTCGACATCTGCCCGACCAACGCCTTCGTCGGCCCGTATGTGCTGGACGCGCGACGCTGCATTTCCTACCTGACCATCGAACTGAAAAACGCCATCCCCGAAGACCTGCGACCGCTGATCGGCAACCGGGTGTTCGGCTGCGACGATTGCCAGATCTGCTGCCCGTGGAACCGCTTCGCCCGCCCGTCCGGCGAAAGCGATTTCAAGCCACGGCACAATCTGGACAATGCCGAACTGGCCGAGCTGTTCTTGTGGGATGAAGACAAATTCCTCAGCAGCACCGAGGGTTCGCCGTTGCGCCGCGCGGGTTACGAGCGTTGGCTGCGCAATCTGGCGGTGGGATTGGGCAACGCGCCTTCAACGATTCCGGTGCTGGAAGCATTGAAGGCGCGACGGGATCATCCGTCAGAGTTGGTTAGAGAACATGTGGAGTGGGCGTTGCGCCAGCATCTCGATGAAAGTACGTGATGCCCTCACTCACGAACTCTCCACACCACTGTCCTCACCTTCGAAGTCTAAAATCTGCGGTTGTATCTGGTTTTCTCCATCAACTTGAATCAGGACTCTCCTATCCAGGCCAGCGGCCTCGATATAGGCACTGACTCGCTGCAGAGTGGCCTCATCCAGCGGATTGTTTCGAAAGTTAAAATTGACCTGTTGAATATCCGGCACCTCAAAAAGTTCGTCTGGCAAGTGTTCAATTTCGTTATTGCGCAGATCGGCAAATGCCAGGCTTTCGCTTTCAAATAGCCCGACAGGCACCTCGTTCAGCCCCGTATCCGAGAGATAAAGACTGTCCAGGCGCCTCATGAATCTGAGGTCGGGCGACAGCCCGAGCGGGTTGTTGCTCAAGTCCAGCAGCGTCAGTTGTTCGATGTGGGCGAGGCCTTCGACGCTGGCTTCGGTGAGCCGTATGTCACAGTTGTCCAAGGTCAGCGTCACCAGTTCCCTCATCTGGTAAACCTCAACGGGAAACGATTTCAGGGCAAAGCCCGACAGGGTGAGATACCGCACACCCGGAAAACTCGCGAGAAAGGCGCTGTCTTCCAACGGGGCAGTGCTGGTCAGACTCAACTCGCGAACATGGCTGAAATCCGCCGACAAACGAGGCAGGCTGCCAAGTACATCGAGATCGTAATCCAGCGTCGATGGCGAATACGGATTGGCGCTGGTTGCCTTCCGGGACCAATTGTCCTGAAGTTCCTGTGCAAAACGCTCTCGGCTTGTTCTCTGCACGCCAATCTCGGTACTTGTCAGGGGCAACCCCGTGACCGGGTGCCGGGACGGCACCTGCCCGGCCCACGCGCCAAGATCCTTCAACAGAGTGAAGTATTCCGCTTCCAGCCGGGCCACTGCCAGCAGCGGATCACCCGTCAATCGCTCGCGGTGCATGGAAGTCCGAGCATCCTGGGCCATGGTCGGAAACAACGCTGCCAGACGCTCATCTACATTGCGCGCCAGCCCCGACGGGGCATCGCCTCGATCCAACGGGTTCCCTGATGCTATAGGGTGCCAGTACCTGCCCTCGGCGTCCGGCTCCATCAGCGGACCGGAAGCCTTGAGTTCTCTGGCGACCGTCGCGCGAAAAAGGCCGCTTTCGGTATCCCGAACCACTTGTACGAAATGATCGTCGGAAACAGCCACATACTGGCGCTGCTTGAACTCCCGAACGCCCTGCGCATCGACCTCGCCGAGATTTTTTCGGGCGGGCACCCGGTAGTCCGCGAAAGAAGTGGGCGAGGCAACTCCCGCTACTTCATTGATCGCGAAAAGCTCCACGCTCGGCCTGGGATTGGTTATCTGCGCCGTCGTGACAGGATCCGGCAGGAAAAGAGACGGTCGCGGATCCGGGCGATGCGGCAGGGCTGAGAGGGGAGAATCCCCTCTGGGCACACGATGAGAACCATCGGCAGCAGAGTCATTTATTTTGCTGGAGCCAGGTTTGATCCTGGGTGATTTGTCAGCCATGAAACTCTCATCCTTGAGATTGGGTTGCACTGATAACGGAGTGCTAAGCGAACCGTATCGAACGCGCAGGTCAGTCAGCCAAACCTGAATTGTCTGGCCCTCGAAAAACCATCATACCGCCGTGCTTGCTGCGCACTGTCGTACATATGTCTACCGCATGAGCCTGCATGCTCACACTGCAGCCTGGAGGCGCGTTGATTGCCTGATCAGTAAATTAAAGAGAAAAGGCGCCTTCAGCGATTCCTCTTGGAACCACCGAAGGCGCGACCGGATCATTCCTCAGAGTGTATCCGGCAAAAGCACGAGTGGGCGCTGCCCTCCCGGCCATGGCACGCCAGGCCCATCAAGCGCCTCGAACGGTATGACCAAACGCATGCATGGTTACCGTCCGGGTGTCATGGTTCGCAAAGAAAAACAGACGTGTGGCCTGGTTAAGCCTGATTTCCGTGTAACCCGTGTCATTGAAGTAACCTGGGTCGCGGAGCTGACGCGGGTTGGGAGACTTGAAAGGGACCATCTCATTGTAATAAGTCTTGCCCCCAAGACCATTTGCAGCTTCGCTTGGAGACTTTCCTCCGTCCTTGATTGCATCCTTGAAACGGAAGAATTTATCCCTTGAAATGTCATCAAGGTCTTCAAAGCCGGGAATGGCGCCTCTTCCTGTTTTTTGACCATCTACCGTCCCTCTGAAGCCCTGTGTCTTGTATGTCCATTTTCGTGGACCTGCGCTCGTTCCCGAAGTGCTTCGCCCCCCCATTCCACTCGCCATGGCTCTGGCGGCCTCGCGAGGATTAGTGCTCAACCCTGACTTGAAAGCCCCCGCCAACCTGCTGGCACCTTTGATAGCCTGACCCGCCAGGCCGGCGCCAAGGGATGCCAACCCAAGTCCCAGACTGATGTAGCCAAGGACGTCACCCGCCGAAGAATCCGGGGCCAGTTCATGAGCCAGCTCGCTGGCGATAGCGGTAACACCCGAGGCGACTCCCAGCCCGATGGCCAGCACACCGAGTGGCGAGGCCGCTCCCAGCGTCAGAAAACTCACCGCAGTCCCCAGTGCTGCTAGCGCAACCCCGGCAATCGACTGCCAGGAAACATGCCCCGTAGGATCCACTCGGTTAACCGGATCGCCAAGGCAATACGCGTAAGCATTCAAGCCGCCTGCATCGAACGGACTCAGGCTGTCCGGGCTGATGAAGCGCATCAGTGTCGGGCTGTAGGCCCGGTAACCATTGCCCAGCAGATACAGACCGGTGACTTCATCCAGTTGCTCGCCATTGAAACCCGCCTGACTGAACAGGCCTCCCTCGACAGGCCGATGCCCGTAGGGACTGTAGGCGCTGTCGAGCGATTGTTCGCCATGCGAGCGACTCAGCACGCTCTGCTGCTGGTCAGCCCCGAAAAGCCGGATACCCGCATCCGCTCCCAGTTGCTGCTGTCCCAATATCAGACGGCCGTGTCGCACGACACTGCGTGATTCAGGACCACTGACTTCGTTGCTCATTTTGTTGTGGTGATAGAAGCGCTGCACCGCCGACTTTCCGGATTGCGACAGCTCGACCAGCCGATCGAAGCCGTCGTATCGGTAACCACGCAGGACCTCCCCACGTGAATCGATAACCTGAGTCAGGCGGCCAAACGTGTCGTAGGCCAGAGTACGGCCCTTATCGTCCTTGATCATCCGGCCGTTGGCGTCGTATTCCAGGGTGACCGGTGCCGGATAGTCGGCATGAGAATGTTGAACCCCGACCAACTGGGCCGGATCCTGTTCGCTGAAACTGAACGTCGTCACGTTGACACCCAGAGGGAACGTGGTTTGCAAGGAGAGAATGTTATCCAGCGCATCGAACGTGAATGTTTGCTGGATAATTTCCTTGCCATAAGGGTCCCGCGGTCGCTGGATCCCTTCACAGTCGTACTGGATGAGTCGACCGCGTGCATCGTAAGAAAACCGCTCATCGCGCAACACCATGAAGCCGCGTTTGAGAACCTTCTGCGCCAGCTTGCCCGTCACGGTGTAACTGGAGCTCAGCGTTTGAGAGGGTAACCCGTTGACTTCAAAACGGCGGGTCAGCTCACGACCGATATCATCGTAGGTCAGATGCGTGAGGATATGATGCCCGGACAGGGTATCCCGGGTTTCGATCCGCTCAAGCAAACCAGCCTTGCCATAGAAGTATCGAGTTTCTATCGGGCCTTGCCTGTGCAAGGTTTCGCGCCCCCAGATGTCGTACTCGGTTTTGTGCCGCGTGCCCGACACGTCCACGTGTTCCAGAGGGCGCCCCGCCAGCGAGTAGGTATGGGAGGTCGTCCGGCGCTGCCCGTCAAAGCGGGTTGTTTCCGACTTCAGACGCCCGGACGGAAAGTACTCGAACAGATTCTCACGTCCTTGCTCGACGCAACTTTCCATTCTGCCGTTTCGTTCATCGTAGGTGAAACGGGTAAGCCCTCCGCCTCCTGTTAGCGCTTTGCGCTCAGTCAAGGCGCCACCCGGACCCGATGAATAAACAAACTCGGTCGTTTCCCCTGCCGCACTCGTGTGCGATGTGGGCTGAGTCTTGCCGGCCGGATAAACTGCAACTGACTTGCGCCCGCCCACCGAAAGCTCGGTCAGCCGATTCAAACCATCGAAGACTTGCTGCCCCAACAGTTTCCCGGCGACTCTGATCGCGACCGGCAAAACCTCGGTGCTGTGGACGGCAAAATCGGTCTGCACCGCATGCCCGTCCGGCAAAACACTGCGAAACAGTCGATCGTACGCATCGTACTCATAACCGGTCCTGTTCCCGGCGGGGTCGGTTTGACAGATCGTTCGACCCAATCCGTCGTACTCAAAGACGGTTTTGCCAAGGCTTTGCGCCTTGAGGTCGAAGACTTCAAGGCTGTCCGGCTTGCCGAAGGCATTGAAGACAGTGACAGTTTTACCCAGGCCTTGCTGCCAGCACTTCTGCTGGCGAGCCACCGGGTCGAACTCGTTATACTCGACTCGCCCGTCGGCATGGCGAGTCTCCTTGATCTGACCCCAGTTGTCGTAAAACACCTGCGATTTCACAGGACGTGCAACACCGTCCCACCAGTCGGTGCGGGTCTGCTCAGTCAGTCGTCCGACCCCATCATGGAGCGCGGCATAGACCGCTCGCATCGGAAATGAGCCTGCCGGATCCGGGTTGTCGCAATCCTTTTCTTCAACGCCTATGACCCTCCCCAACGCGTCATAGGTAACTTTTTGCATGCCTCCCGACGGATCGGTCAGAACCACCGTGGCCGGCACGTCTACCTTGGCCGTTTCGTGACGCCATTGATACGAAGCAACATTCGTCGTGCCAGAGACAAGCGTCTTGCGTACGCGACGTCCAAGCTTGTCGTATTCGAATGTAACCACACTGTCGTCAGCATCGCGCTCGGACAGCGTCAAACCACTCAGGGTGGAAAGCGTTTGCTCGGTCGAACTCGCTGTACCGTCGAACCCCTGCAAGGTTGTCTTCAGCCGCAGGGAGAAATCGTCGGTCGTGTAGGCATGCTTGATACAAGTCGTCGTGCCGTTACGAGTGACCTTCTGCTGCTCCAGGAGGCCATGTGTAAGAGGGTTGTCCGGTGTTTCCAGATAAGTCAGCGCAAGGGTCGAACGAAGAACTTCGCGATCTGCGACCCACTCGAAAGATTTTTCCTCGACAGGCACCACACTGGCCAGCGTCCCGCCCTTGAGCACGGAGAGCAAGGCATAGCGATAACGCGTGACGATGGACGCACCGCCACCCGTCGCGGGAGCCACGGTTTTTTGCTTCAGGAAGCGGACAAACTCCAGCGGATCCGCTGGACAATCCGGTGTCTGGGTCGCCGGATAGTATTCAAATCGCGTTGTCACCCCGTCCGCCCCGACCTGTTTGAGCAGGTTGCCGATGGCATCGTATTCAGTGACAGAGGCCTCGGAACGCTTCTCTTTTGTCGTCAGGTCCTCGTAAGTCAGGGTCTGGACTTCAGGCATCCGGAACTGCGCGGGCTGCTGGGTGAAAGGCAGTCTCACGTCACAGTAGTACCGCGTTGCAACTGTTGTTTGCGCATTACCGCAAGTGGTCACCTCGGAGATCAACAAATGGAACTTGTTGTAGGTTCGCTTGATACGGGTGTGGACTTTGTTCCCGACAATCAGCCGCTCTTCGCTGGAGTACTGATAGCCCCCCACGGCGCGGAAAAGAGGATCGCCATCGTCCTGGGGATCCGCTGCAACGCCGTGCCCAAGGTAATTATGGTCCGAATAGGTGTAGATCTTGCTGACCTTCGGTTGCCCGTATCTGGCGTAAATATCGTGGGCAATGACGCAAGGCAGGCTTTGATCACCCTCGACGGTCGGAAATAGATGGCCGACTTCCTTGTAGCGAATGTTTTCCACGGCACCCAGGGGCGATTCAACTCGGGTCAGATAACCGTCTGCGTACTGCAGCTTCCAGCCCCCACCTTCCGGCAAATCGATGGCGTTGACCTGATCGTTTCTGAGCGTCAGAGCAAACTCAGCGCTGGAGGGCGTCTCCGGATGCCGGGTCAGAATCACCCTTGTGTCTTTGCGGGCGATCTTGAGCAACGTTCTTTGGAAGTCGCTGATCTCGATCAGCATCGGCTGCTCATTGAACGTCCTGTACTTCAGGGAAATACTCACGCCATTGGCTGCGAATATCGTCTCGGGAACCGCGATGTTGGTCGCCCCATGGACCCTGAGCACTTCACGTCGACCATCCTTGTATCGGATCTCGTATCGTCCATCAGCAGTTTTCAGAACCTTGGCGCTTTCCAGCTTCATTTCCTTGAAATGCAAGGCTCCCCGCGACTCGACAGCTTTGTAGCGCTCGCCGCTGGAGAACGTCATAACCTTACTGCGCAAGTCATAATGGGTGATCGACAAGGACCAGCCAGCGCCATAACCGGCATTGCGCGAATTCAACGGATTGAAATTCAGCGCAAGATTGAATGAAGGGCCGTTAAGGTCGACGGACTGAATAGACCCAAGGGATAACGAACAGGTATAAACGCCGGTTCTGGGATCGACCCCGCCGGCTACAAAATCACCAAAATTGAATGCATTCGAATGCACGGACTCCGGAGAGTGGTTACTCATAACTAACATCCTGTCATTTATTTGCGACAAACTGTTTGCGCAAGAAGATTGCAGAGCAACGCCAAGAGAGCGTCAAATTGAAAAATGCATTTCAACTTAATGTGAATGACCGATTTGCAATATCCGGGTTTATACGTATCCGATGTTCGGTGCCATACTCGTCGTAGACATTTAGATCCAGAAACTCCCGGCGTATCACCTTACTTTGGAGTTCTGCTGTTATATGGGTGATTATCGAGATCGTACCGGGATCCTGACGCAACGTCCGAAAGCCACTCGGCGTGCGCGCGGTCACCTGATCGCTGAAAGCAGGACCAATGTAACCGATATAACTTCTCAAACCGGCCGACACTTTTGTTGCATCGCCGGAATAGAAAAACTCGCTTGCATATTCGGTTTCCTGCTGTACCGTCCCGCTGGACCATTCGAGCAAATGAATCAGACGACCTTCTGCGTTTAAGGTCAGACTGTGCTGCTCCATCCTTTCAAACAGACCTGGCCGATCCAGCACCCTTGTCCTGGCCAGCATGAAATTGGCGATCGGATATTGCCTGGGTGAGATGGCCTCCAAGGTGATACTGCTGTCGCGTCCGTCCTGGCCGTTGCTTCGATACCTTTCGCCATCCAGGATGACCTCGGCAGCAATCTGCATCGACCCCGAGCGACTGCTGGAAACCCAGTACTCAAAAACCTGGACGACCTCCGAAGGGTCGGACAATCGATTGCCGGCGGCAGGCACCAATGGCGAGACCCGTGCGTGCCCCCCCTTAATGTCGTGGGCAAAATGATTCTCCCGGGAGCTCGCTGTCCAGTCACCTGTCAGCGGTGCGGCGGAGTTATAGTCAATCAACCGAAGTGTCTCCAGAGCAGAGTGGCCATGGAGCGAAACAGCGTTGCCTTGCGCATCTTCACCAGAAATCAGCACCAACACCCGAATCTGCATGCGACCGTTGGCATAAAGTGCTTTATGGCGAATGGCCGCCGAAGAATCGAACTTCACTTCAATACGCTGGATAATCAAACCTTCTTCAGACATATCAAACCCCTTAAACAAAAAAGTTATCGCGAAGCTTGAATAGCATTCACGCCAACTCATTGATACACGCTCCAAAAACAAATAAAACAGACAACCAGTGACAACATGTAATCACACACAATGAAACAACGATAAACTCACTTCCGACTCTGAACTGCTCAATACCCTCTTCAACAAACGGACATTTAATTACGCACAATAAAAAACCGTTTTCCCGCAATCATTTAAAACTGCGAGAAAACGGCTAAATTAACCGTAGCAACAAATCGGGCGATATCAGAAAACCAAGCGCGCGCTGCCACGCGCACCTCCAATCTATAAAGGCGTCGGCACCGCTGTATATTTAATTGGCAAGGTCGGATCCTTTTCGACGAAAAGAACTCAAGTAGTGAATGCACCTCGCCGCAGACTCATCCCCGTTCCAGAAAGAACTCACGCTTTTCAGAGTTGGTCCGAATGGCCAACTTGTGCTCCGTGCCATACTGGTCGATTGCGACAAAGGGAAACACGCCATCCGCACTGGATTCGGCCGCCGTATATGCGAACTCGGAAAGTGCTTGCACGACGGTCAACTCGCCGTGACGATCATTGACTCTGACGACATACTCTTTGATCTTTGCCGAAGAATCCAGAGCGTGATCTCGAAATATATAATTTACAAAGGTATTGTCATTAACAGGTAGCGCAACAGTGACATCAGTTTTATTCGGCCTTACCAGAATCCCCTTCAAATAGTTGGTTTTCGACGCATATATCCAGTTGCCATAGGCAAACTTGACATCATCCGTACCTTTCGAAGAAACCCAGTCCACCAGTTTGATCTGCTGTCCCTGATAAACAAGTCCGAGATAGTAGTTCCAGATCCGGTTTCCCGGCTCCTCATTGCCTCGTCTGTTCGAAGTCCAGCGAAACTGTTCTACCGAGTAGGTAACCGGCACCTGAGCGTCCAGAGTGACACTGCTGTCCTGAAAACCGGAAAGACCGGTTCCATTGCTTCGGATAGTTGCCCCGTTCAAAGAAACACTTGCCGCGATTTGCGTCGTGCCGCTACCCGAGGACGATACCCAGAATGTGCGCACTTGCGGGTGCATACCATCATCCGGCTCATCGTCAGAGGGTTGTGCTGCATCCTGTATCACCGGCGCTTCCAGCGTAAATCGACCTTGTTCGGTACTGGCACTCCAGCCATCGCGCAAGGTTCTCCCGGTGTTGTAGTGAATAAGTTCAACCGTATTCATGACTTCTGCTGGAACCAGAATGCGATCCCCGTTTCCATCATAACCCGATACCAGCACCTGAACCTTTACTTGCATACGGCCGTTGCCGTACAGCACTTTACTTCGCGTTAATGACGAAGAGTCGAACTTCACCTTCAAGTCGATATTGTCCAGCCTTTCAGGATGGATCAACTGGCTTCCTGATACTTCGTTAAGCTCACTCATATTTTTACTCCTTGTGTTTGACGTCATTCCATACCTCGCAAAGCAAACGCGAAGTGAGACATGAATAACATGCAACCACAAACCGGCAAAAATTTAAATGTAAGAACCTGTAGCTAAAATGAAAGCAGAATCAGCAATTTGAAAAACCCGGCCACATTACCTCCGAGATACATTCATCATGAAATGTAAGTTCGAAAGAAAAAAACCACGAAGAACGTAAAGCAGCCGCACTCGACAACACAGATAGCGAAAAAATCATTCGCTGGCAGAACAGCTACGAATTCATTTGCGCAAGGTCTCAATGTTCGTCGTTATAAACGAACTTCGGCATTTCCCAATGAAAACGAATCGCCAGCAGGCGCAACAGGAAGCCACCAAACAGCGTGATCAGAATCGCCTGCTCGCCCGGCACGTTCAGGAACAGACACAGCATGTAGCACCAGGCCGCAGCGAACGAGACGCTGGCGTACAGCTCACGGCGGAAGATCAGCGGGATGTCGTTGCAGAAGATATCGCGCAGGATGCCGCCGAACACGCCGGTGATCACACCGCTGACCGAGGCCACCAGCATGCCGTGGCCCATTTCCAGGGCGGTCATGCAGCCGATCAGGGTGAACGCCACCAGACCGACCGCGTCGAGCACGAGAAACAGCGAGCGCAGATGGCGCATCCAGCGAGCCGTGAACACGGTGATCATCGCCGCGACTGTGGTCAGTATCAGATATTCCGGGTGTTTGACCCAGGTCAGCGGGTAATGCCCGAGCAGCACGTCGCGCACCGAACCACCACCCAATGCCGTGACGCAGGCGATCAGCACCACGCCGAACCAGTCCATGCCGCGACGGCCCGCAGACAGGGCGCCGGTCATGGCTTCGGCAGTAATGGCGACGAGATAGAGCATCAGCAACATGGTGGCGATCCTGGCAGGAAGGCGCGCAGTCTACTCACTTCACCGAGGCACCAAAAGAGGGCGCCTCGGCGTGGGTGCCGATCTCAGAACTTGATGAAATGCTTGCGGTAATGCTGCAGCTCGGCGATGGACTCGCGGATGTCATCCAGCGCCAGGTGGGTGCTGCCCTTCTTGAAGCCGTCGCGCACGTCCGGCGCCCAGCGCGCGGCCAGTTCCTTGAGTGTGGAGACGTCGAGGTTGCGGTAGTGGAAGTAGCTTTCCAGCGACTTCATGTGGGTATAAAGGAAGCGACGATCCTGGCAGATGCTGTTGCCACAGATCGGCGACTTGCCCTTCGGCACCCACTTCTCCAGGAAGGCGATGGTTTCGGCTTCAGCCTCGGCCATGCTCACGCGGCTTTCACGCACGCGCTGGGTCAGGCCGGAGTTGCCGTGAGTGCGGGTGTTCCACTCATCCATGCGGGCGAGGACTTCGTCGCTGTGGTGGATGGCGATCACCGGGCCTTCGGCCAAGGTGTTCAGGTCACTGTCGGTGACGATGGTGGCCATTTCGATGATCACGTCGTTTTCCGGATCGAGACCGGTCATTTCCAGGTCGATCCAGATCAGATTCTGCGGGTTTTGCATATTTCGGCTCCTGAGCAATGCTGCGCAGTTTAGCCTAGGCAGCCTGCCGGGCGTGCTAAACTCGCGGCCGTTTTACCTAATCGCTGCATTCTTCAGACGGAACACCCATGGCCAAACGCCAACTCAATCGTCGTCAAAACTGGCGCATCGAAAAGATTCAGGGCGAGCGCGCCGCCCGCGCCGCCAAACGCGAGTCCTCGGCTGTCGAGGCGCTCGAAGGCGGCGACCTGGGCCCGGAAGAGCACGGCCTGGTGATCGCCCACTTCGGGGTGCAGGTCGAGGTCGAGGCCGTTGACGGTGAGCTGGCCGGCCAGGTCTTCCGCTGCCACCTGCGGGCCAACCTGCCGGCACTGGTCACCGGCGACCGGGTAGTATGGCGCGCCGGCAACCAGGGCATCGGCGTGATCGTGGCGCAACTGCCGCGCACCACCGAACTCTGCCGTCCGGACAGCCGTGGCCAGCTCAAACCGGTGGCCGCCAACGTCGACATGATCGTCATCGTGTTCGCCCCGCTGCCCGAGCCCCATGCGAACCTGATCGACCGTTATCTGGTCGCCGCCGAGCACGCTGGCATCCGCCCGTTGCTGCTGCTGAACAAATTCGACCTGATCGACGAACAGAACGCCCCGGCGCTGAATGCCCTGTTGGCGGTCTATCGCACGCTGGGTTATCCGGTGCTGGAAGTCTCGGCGCACCACGGCAACGGCATGGAGCAATTGCAGAAGCAGCTCGACGGGCGCATCAGCGTGTTCGTCGGCCAGTCCGGTGTCGGCAAGTCGTCCCTGGTCAACAGCCTGCTGCCGGAAGTCGAAACCCGCGTCGGCCCGCTGTCCGAGCTGTCCGGCCAGGGCACGCACACCACGACCACCGCGCGCCTGTTCCACTTCCCTGGCGGCGGCGAACTGATCGACTCCCCGGGCATCCGTGAATTCGGCCTCGGCCACGTCAGCCGCGCCGACGTCGAAGCCGGTTTCATCGAGTTCAACGACCTGCTCGGCACCTGCCGCTTCCGCGACTGCAAGCACGATCGCGAACCGGGATGCGCACTGCTCAAGGCCCTGGAAGACGGCCGCGTGCAGCAGCAGCGAATGAACAGCTACCGCTCGATCATCGCCAGTTTGCCGGAAAACGGCTACTAAACAGCCCTGTCGGCGGCCCTTCCCCAAGGGCTGCCGGTTGTCGGAACCTGCCGGCGTTCCCACCCTCACCTTAAACACAAGCCCTTTCTGTAAGCCTGATTACTTCAGTTTGCAGGACATTTCTCTTTTCCCGCCCAGACCTTGTAGCGCCCTTCCATAAGCCTAAATTGGGTTCTTCCTTCGCACCTTTGCGATCTCCGAGGAACCCCATGCAGACCTATCATTTGTTCATCAGTCACTCGTGGAATCATCCGCACGCCCACGACAATCTGGTGCGCCTGCTCGGCGCTCAACCCGACTTCTGCTTCAAGAACTTTTCCGTGCCACCGCACAATCCGATCATGGGTGCACGCACCGACAAGCAGCTTGAAGAGGCGATCGAAAACAAGATCCGGCCGTGCTCGGCGGTGTTGATCATGGCCGGCATGTATTCGACCTACAGCAAGTGGATCAACAAGGAAATCGAGATCGCCAGACGCATGGGCAAGGTGATCATCGCGATCAAACCGTTCGGTGCCGAACGGATTTCCACCGTTGTACGCAATGCCGCACATGCCGAGTGTGCGTGGAACACCCAGAGCATCATCAAGGCCATCCGCCTGCACACGGCGGTGTAACCATGCGCAAGGGACTGTTTATCGGCATCAACCACTACACCCACGTCGCGCCACTGAGCGGCTGTAACAACGATGCCATGGCAATGGCCTCGGTACTGGAGCGCCACGCCAACGGGCGGCCGAACTTCAGCAGCAAGGTACTGACTTCAGCCGAGGAGAACCTGACACTCGACACGATGAAGCAACAGATCCGGGAGCTGTTTTCCGGCGACTGCGATGTGGCGCTGTTGTACTTCGCAGGCCATGGCCAGTTCGACACCAGCATCGACGAAGGACTGCTGATTCCACAGGACTTCCGGCACGGCGGCGAAGGCATTCGCATCAGCGACATTCTGACGTGGGCCGATCAGGCACCGCACATCAAGAACAAGATCATCATCCTGGATTGCTGCCAGGCCGGCGCAGCAGGTGCCATGCGCAGTCTGCGCGGTGGCAGCAGCGTGATCGGCGAAGGCATGACCATCCTGACGGCCTGCAAGAAAGAACAATCGGCGCTGGAAAGCCGTGGCCACGGGGTGTTCACCGATCTGCTGTTGCAAGCCCTGCACGGCGGCGCAGCCAATGTATTGGGCAAGGTCACGCCGGGCAGTGTGTATTCGTTTGTCGACAATGCGCTGGGGGCATGGGAACAGCGGCCGGTGTTCAAGACCAACGTGTCGCAATTTGTACCGCTGCGCGAAGTCGCGCCGCTGATTGCCGAAGAAACACTGCGCAAGCTCAAGGACTGGTTTCCCGAGCCGAGCTTCGTCTTCCGGCTCGATCCCAGCTACGAACCCACCGAAGCGGCATTCGATCCCGATCACGGCGATGTCTTCAAACAGTTGCAGATGTGCAACCGCCACAGCCTGATCGAACCGGTCGACGCCGAGCACATGTACTACGCCGCCCTCCACTCCACCGGCTGCCGCCTCACTGCACTCGGCGCCTATTACCGAGAGCTAGCGCTCAAAGGACATTTCTGATGCCCGTATTCATCAGCTACCGCCACGGCGATCGCGCTCAGGCGATTGCCATCAACAGCCGCCTGGTTCAGGCCAATATCAAGACCTACCTTGATGTGCTGGATCCTGAATCCCAGACCACCGACGACATCACGGGTGTCATCACCCGTAACATCACCGAGTGCAGCCACCTGCTGGCCGTGGTGTCGGAAAAGACCGCACTGTCGTGGTGGGTGCCGTTCGAAATCGGCGAGGCGACCATCAGCCACCGACGAATCTGCTCGTTCAGAACCGGGCCGGCGGAGCTTCCGCACTACCTGGACAAATGGCCGAAGCTGAGCACCGATCGGGATCTGGATTTCTTCATCGATGCTTACCGCACCGAAGGAAACGTCAAGCGTTCCATGACCCTGGATTCGGTCACGGCAAATCAGTCAACCCGAACCGCCAATCGACACAACGCCGAAGTGTTTCATGACGCGCTGAAAAACCGTATTCGACGCGGGTTTTAGTCAGCCCGAGCGCCGCAGGGAATACGTCTGTGACCAGCCTTCCCACCGGACACAAAAAAGCCGACATCGCTGTCGGCTTTTTTGTGGGTCACTGCTTCGGCGCGGGAGCCGGTGCAGCAGGCGCCGGGGCTGGTGCCGCGGCGCCCGGTTCGGTCGGTTTCGGCAGCGGGTCGTCGAACAGGTTCAGCCGTTCGCGCAACTCGTGTGCAGGCACCGGCTGCTGATCTGCCGGCAAGGCGTTCGGGTCGACCGGGGTGGCCGGCGCCGCGCCGTTCTGGCCTTGATCTGCCGGTTTCGACGGGTCGGCACCTTGCGAACCTTCGATGGCCGCCTGGGCCTTTTTGGTCAGCACCACGATGTCGATGCGGCGGTTGACCGGGTTGAACGGGTTCTCCTTGTCGAACAGTGCCGACGAGGCGTAACCAACAACCCGCGCCACTTGAGCATCCGGATAACTGCCTGCCACCAATGCACGCCGGGCGGCGTTGGCACGGTTGGCCGAAAGCTCCCAGTTGCCGAAATCGCCGTTGCCCACGTAAGGCTTGGCATCGGTGTGACCACTGATGCTGATCTTGTTCGGCACCGCCTTGATGGTGTCGGCCATGGCCAGCAGGATGTCTTCGAAGTACGGCTTCAGGCGTGCAGAACCGGAGTCGAACATCGGTCGGTTCTCGGCGTCCATGATCTGGATGCGCAAGCCGTTCGGCGTGATCTCGAACAGGATCTGATCCTTGAACTTCTGCAGTTGCGGGTTCTCGTCGACCTTGTTCTGCAGTTCCTGCAGCAACAGTTCCAGGCGTTCCTTCTCGACCTGCTCGGCCATGCCTTCAACCTGTTCGGTGTCGACCGTGACCTTGTCCGGTTGCGGCTGCGACTTCACTTCAGGGTTGAGGGTATTTTCCGGCGCCAGGGTCGGCGTGCCGCCCAGATCGATGATGTACGGCGTGCCGCTCTCGGAGAAACCGACCGGGTCCTTGAAGTAACCGGCGATGGCAATCTTCTGTTCCGGGGTCGCGGTGGACAGCAGCCACAACACCAGGAAGAACGCCATCATCGCCGTCGCGAAGTCGGCAAAGGCGATCTTCCACGCCCCGCCGTGATGCCCGCCGGCGATGCGCTTGACGCGCTTGATGATTATCGGCTGGTTATTTTCCATGACTTAACGACCGCGAACGGCTTGTTCCAGCTCGGCAAAGCTTGGACGGTGAGCCGGGTACAGAACCTTGCGACCGAACTCGACAGCCAGCGACGGCGGCATGCCGGAAGCCGAAGCCACCAGCGAGGCCTTGATGGCTTCGTAGACGTTCAGCTCTTCCTTGGCATCGTGCGCCAGGGAGTGCGCCAGCGGGCCGAAGAAACCGTACGCCGCGAGAATACCGAAGAAGGTACCCACGAGTGCCGCACCCACGTGCAGACCGATGGACTTCTGATCGCCCTCACCCAGGGAGGCCATGGTCACCACGATACCCAGTACCGCCGCGACGATACCGAAACCCGGCATGGCGTCGGCAATGCCGTTCACCGCGTGGGACGGATGCTCGAGGTCTTCTTTCAGGCTGTACAGTTCCATGTCGAACAGGCCTTCCAGCTCGTGGGGAGCCATGTTGCCGGAGGACATGATGCGCAGGTAATCGCAGATGAACGCGGTCATGCGTTCGTCTTTCAGCACCGCCGGGTACTTGGCGAAGATCGGGCTCGCGGCGGCGTCTTCGATGTCGCCTTCGATGGCCATCATGCCTTCGCGGCGGCTCTTGTTGAGGATCTCGTAGATCAGGCCCAGCACTTCCAGATAGAACGTGTGGCTGAAACGCGAACTGAACATGCTCAGGGATTTCTTGAGCACGTGCATCGTCATGTAGCCGGGGTTGGCCTGCAGGAATGCACCGAGTGCAGCACCACCGATGATCATTACCTCGAAAGGCTGGATCAGGGCGGCAATCTTGCCGTGGGAGAGCACGTATCCGCCGAGCACGCTCGCGAATACGACGATGATGCCGATAATTTTAGCCATAGGTAGAAAGGTACTTGTTTAAGTCGGGTTCAAGGTCATATTCGGAAGTTAAAAAATCTCTTCTTCTACTTATCGGCAAAACTGCGCCAGACTATAGCCAGTTCAGGCGAAAAGCCAATTTAGCCCATGCCGGGCGCGTCTACAGTCAGTGAAGATCTCGTCCAGACATGGCTAATGAAACGAACGTCCCACACGTAAAACCGACCACACTCGATGGCTGGGTGAAGCTGCTCGACAGCGTTCGCCTGCCGGTGCCGCAAGATGCCCATGACCGGGTCTGCCGGGCGATTCGCGATGACCGCAGCTCGCTGCGCGACATCGCCGACCTGATGCAGGACAGCCCGGCACTGGCTCTGAGCATCATCCGCGAAGCCAACCGCCACACCCACGGCAACATGACTGCGCCGGCGGAAAACCTCGAAGTGGCGATCAATCGCCTCGGCCTTGGCCGCACCGAAGAACTGCTCGCGCGCCTGCCCGCCGAACCTTCCGCACAGATCCCCCAGGCCCTGCGCCAGTTGCAGATGATCAGCCAGCACGCCACGCAACAGGCCAACGGCTTTTTCGCCAGCCGCCTCGCACGTTTGTGGCAGGACATCCATTGGGGCAGCCTGCTGTTTCTGTCGCCGCTGTGGCCGTTGGCACTGACCTTTCCCCAATTGCTTGAAGAGTGGGAAGTGCGGGTTATCCACAAGGGCGAATCAGCGCGCGTCGTGGAAAAGCAGCTGTTCGGCGTGCGCCTGCTGAAAATCGGCGAAGCGCTGGTGGAAGCCTGGCGTCTGCCGATCTGGGTGCAACAAGGTTATCGGCTGCTGCTGACCGAGCAGCGCGAACTGGTCAGGGTCCTGCGCATTGCCCGCGATGTGGATCATCCGTTGCGCCAGCAAAACCGCCTCGACGACGATCCGACCCTGCGTCGCTGGCTCAATCAGCCGGCCAACACCGTGTTACTGGCCAACGGTCTGGCACTCTCGGCGCAACAGGCCTGGGACAGTCCGCACAGCGAGCGCTGGCAATTCCTGACCAGCCTCTATCTGCAAATCTCGATGGACGAGGTGCAACAACAGTTGCACCAACAGGCCGCCGTCAGCGCTCGCCATCATTCCATGCCGGATCTGTGGCACCCGGCGGTTTCGCTGCTCTGGCCGTGGGGCACCCGTCGTCTGCCTGCCGGAATGCTGCCGGCTACGGCGCCATCCGCTGAAGATCTGACCCAGTGGCGCCGGCAATGCGCCGAGCTGCTGGCCGTGCCAAGCCGCTTCACCAATGCCATGAGCCTGACTGTCGCCGCCCGTGACGCGCTGGTCGCCAGCGGCATGCGCCGGGTGATGATCCTGATGGCCGACCGCAGCCACGCCAATCTGCGCGTCCATCAAACCTCGGGGTTGCCGAAGGAAGCCGCTGCGCTCAATTTCGTTGTCAGCCAGAGTTCGGTGCTGCAACGCTTGCTCGCGCAGCAGGCGCAAGTGCGGATCACCCCGGACAACAATGCCCAGTTTTCCGCCCTGCTGCCGCCCTCGCTGCGCACGCTTTTCCGGGGCGAGCACCTGTTCCTGCGTTCACTGGTGAACAACGGCCGGGTGATCATGATCGTGGTCGCCGACCAGGGTGGCGGGCCGTTCGCCGACATCACCGTGCAAGCCTTCGGCAAAACCGCGCAGTGCATCGAGAAAGCCCTGCACAGTTTTAGCCAGCGCGGCCAATGACAGCTACAATCCTTCCCCTTTGTGCTCTGGAGACCTCACATGTCTGATTTCTCTGGCCTGGCCCTGGTGATCGAGCCGAGCGACCTGCTGCCGCGCCTCGAATCCCGCGATCTGATTCTGGTGGATCTGACCAGTGCCGCCCGCTACGCCGAGGGACACATTCCCGGCGCACGTTTTGTTGATCCGAAACGCACCCAGCTGGGTCAGGCGCCGGCTCCGGGCCTGTTGCCGAGCAAAGAGAAACTCGAAGAACTGTTCGGTGAACTCGGCCATCGCAAAGACGCGGTCTACGTGGTCTATGACGACGAAGGCGGCGGCTGGGCCGGGCGCTTCATCTGGCTGCTCGACGTGATCGGCCATGACAAATACCACTACCTCGACGGCGGTCTGCCGGCGTGGCTGGCGGAAGGCTCGCCGATGTCGATCCAGATTCCTCCAGCGGCGGGCGGCCCGGTTGCCCTGACCCTGCACGAGGAACCCACCGCCACCCGCGAATACCTGCAGAGCCGTCTCGGCGCCGCTGACCTGGCGATCTGGGACGCTCGAGGCCCGCTGGAGTATTCCGGCGAAAAGGTCCTGGCGGCCAAGGGCGGGCACATCCCCGGCGCGGTCAATTTCGAATGGACGGCAGGCATGGATCAGGCGCGCCAACTGCGCATCCGTACCGACATGCCGCAGATCCTCGAAAACCTCGGGATCACCAAGGACAAAGAGATCATTACCCACTGCCAGACCCATCACCGGTCCGGTTTCACTTATCTGGTGGCCAAGGCCCTCGGTTATCCGCGGGTCAAGGGCTACGCCGGTTCCTGGGGCGAATGGGGCAACCACCCCGACACCCCCGTCGAGCTTTAAGGATTTTTAAGGACAGTCATGAAAGAGCGTTTGTTTATCATCAGCCAGTACCTGCTGCCTCATCACCTGCTGTCGCGCCTGGCCGGCTGCGTCGCCGAGTGCCGCGTGCGCTGGTTCAAGAATGCCTTCACCACCTGGTTCGCCAAGCGTTATCAAGTGGACATGTCGCAGGCGCTGGTTGAAGACGTGACCGCTTACGAGCACTTCAACGCCTTCTTCACCCGCGCGCTGAAAGACGGCGCACGTCCACTGGACCAGACCCCGGGCGCAATCCTCAGCCCGGCCGACGGTACGATCAGCCAGCTCGGTCCGATCGAACACGGTCGTATCTTCCAGGCCAAGGGCCACAGCTTCAGCGTGCTGGAGCTGCTGGGCGGCGACGCGGCCAATGCGGCGCCGTTCATGGGCGGTGAATTCGCGACTGTTTACCTGTCGCCGAAGGACTACCACCGCGTGCACATGCCGCTGGCCGGCACCCTGCGCGAAATGGTCTACATTCCGGGCCGGATCTTCTCGGTCAACCAGACCACCGCGGAAAACGTTCCTGAACTGTTCGCCCGCAACGAGCGCGTGGCGTGCATCTTCGACACCGAGCGCGGGCCGATGGCCGTGGTGCTGGTGGGCGCGATGATCGTGGCATCGATCGAAACCGTATGGGCCGGTTTGGTCACGCCGCCGAAGCGCGAGCTGAAAACCTTCCGTTACGACGAAGCCGCCCGTGCGCCGATTCATCTGGAAAAAGGTGCGGAACTGGGGCGCTTCAAGCTGGGTTCGACCGCGATCGTGCTGTTCGGGCCGGATCAGGTGAAATGGGTTGAAGAATTGAAAGCCGGCTCGCCGGTGCAGATGGGTCAGGCCCTGGCACTGTCCAACGCCTGAACCTGTTGATCCGCCCTTTCGCACGTCTGCGAAGGGGCGGATACGACCTGGGTGGCGCCGTTACTCTATCTGCCCACGGAAGCCGATCGGGCCTTCGTTGGCGTAGGTATTGGTGCCACTGAGGTTTTTCCCTCCGTCATTGGATGTGACACTCAACGCGATAACATTCTGGTTATCCCGCCCGCCGATCACCCACTTGCCACCTGGGTGCCACGGGGCATCGTTGCCACCCCACTGGTTTTCGACGTTGTACTGGTTCTGGCCAGTGCGCTGAGCCTTGAAGCCAATAGGGCCTTCGCCGGCGTAAGTCATAGTGCCGTTAAAGGTTTTGCCACCGTCGCCGGACTTGATCTCGATCGCGACGACGTTCTGGTTGTCCCGCGCGCCCAGCACCCAGGTTCCACCCGGATGCCAGGGTGCCGAACTACCGCCCCATTGATTTGCCACTGCGTATTTAGACATGAACCTCATCTCCTTGAAGTTTCGGGAGACCTGCCCCGACGTTGACGGCAGGCCGTGCAACCGTGCGTTTCCGATCGCACGCCTGAGAGCCTAGTAGCGCCTGCGGGAATGGCACCAGGCCAGCAGACCAACGGTAAAAAACCCTGACAATCGCCTGCGAAACAGACCACAACTGCTAGAGTTTTTGGCATTGCCCTATTCGCCGCCGGAGCTTGTCACGGCATGAGTGAGCCTCGTTCCCAACCAAAACTGAGCGCCCCGACCCCGACGCAGTTGCGCCTGTCCTTCTGTGAAGCCACCCCGCGCGACCTCAAGCGCTGGATCGCCGACCTGCCGAAAGCAAACATCGGCGAAACCGCGCGCCTGCTGTATCAAGGCTTAGGTGAGCTCAATCAATTGCTGACGCCCAGCGATAATCGCCTGCATCTGCTGGAACTGTTGCGCCCCGAGGTTTACTTCGTCTGCCAGCATCTGGAACGGCATTTTCTGCATCAGGCGATCATGCTCGATGAGCGCTCACGCAAGATCAGCAACCTGTGCCAGGCCCTGCAAAGTCAGCTGGCCATCGGTTACAAACAGATCATTCTGCGGATCGCGCCCAAGTATTCCCGGGATCGCGCAGCCCTGGTGAGCGAAGCGCTGCAACGGGCGGCCCATGCGCTGAAAGGGCAACTGGTTCGCGCTACGCAGTTGTACAGCGCCGCACCGGAACAGCTGTGGTTCGAACTGCATCAATTGTTTCGCTGCGCCTGCGAGCTGCAACTGCAACATCGCCGGGTGCGCGACGACCTTGCCAGCCTGACCGCCGAGTTGAGTGTCGAACAGACCTACCTCGCCGCCCTGCTGCTGGGCAGCGCCCGCTGCAATCAGTTGCGGCAGAATCAGATCGTGCGTCTGGCGCAAGTGGTGGAACCGTGGAGCGCCTGGCTGAAGCTGCATCCCGCCCATCCGGGCGAAGGGTTGTTCGCGGTTTCGGCAGAGATCGACGCCGGCCCGCGTTACCGCTCCCAATTCCGTAGCGAGCAACAAGCCAGTCTGCTCGGTTTCGATCCGCAACCACTGGTGAACGCCATCGAGGCCCACCTGCTGCATCAGGATGCGACCACGCCGCTGCCCGTGCCGTCCGGCCTGACGCTCGACACCCTGCAACATTTGCACGCCACCTGGGGCGAAGCCGCCGAACGCAGCTTCCAGCGCACCGTCGGCCAGGGCAACCTGACCGTGTGCGTCGGCATGAGCGCCCTGCACTTCTACCTTGGCGGCGAGCGCACCTTCAGCGAACTGCTCAAGCACCCCGGCGCCCGCGCGGCGAATTTCAGCCGCGCGGTGGTTCAGGGCGAAAAGGACAGCTGGAGCCAGGCGTTCGATGCCGCACCACAGAGCACGTCCGATGAATTGTTGCCCTACGAGGAAATCCGCTACGAACCGCTGATCGACGATGAAGACGACGCCGACAGTCCGCCGCATTACCCGACCTACGCCTTGCCGGTGATCAACCACAGCCCCGGCGGTTATTGTCTGGCCTGGCCGAAGGATGTACCCGCCGAATTGCAGGCCGGGGAAATGGTCGGGATTCAGGACAGCCTCAATCAGGGCTGGAGCATTGCCGTGGTGCGCTGGATCCGCCAGGTACGCGGCGCCGGTACGCAAATGGGCATCGAACTGGTGGCGCCCCATGCGCGGCCGTGCGGTTTGCAACTGGTGCGTTCGCGGGATGATCACAGCCAGTATCTGCGCGGTTTGTTGTTGCCGGAAATCAGTGCGATCGACTTGCCGGCGACGCTGTTGGCGCCACGGCTGCCGTTTCAGGAAGGCAACAAAGTGCTGATCAACACCCAGGGCGAGGAGCACCGCGCCGGGCTGGATCGGCGGGTGGCCAGCACTCACAGTTTCAATCAGTTTGCCTATCGCTCGCTGGAAACCGCCAGGAATGGCGGGAGCGAAGAGGATTTCGACTCGTTGTGGAAATCCCTTTGAGCCAGGACCGCAGCCGAAGGCTGCGATCCTGCGCCGATGTCAGAGCTGCCCGTCGCGATCGCGGAAGCCCAGCAGGTACAGCACGCCATCCAGACCGAGGGTCGAGATCGCCTGCTTCGCCGACTGTTTGACCAGCGGCTTGGCGCGGAACGCCACGCCCAGACCGGCAATCGCCAGCATCGGCAGGTCGTTGGCGCCGTCGCCCACGGCGATGGTCTGCTCCAGACGCAAACCTTCTTTTTCAGCCAGCTGCTTCAGCAGATCAGCCTTGCGCTGGGCATCGACGATCGGCTCGATCGCCACGCCAGTGCATTTGCCGTCGACCACTTCCAGTTCGTTGGCGAACACGTAATCGATGCCGAGTTTGGCCTGCAATTGCTTGGCGAAGTAGGTGAAGCCGCCCGACAGGATCGCGGTCTTGTAGCCCAGACGCTTGAGTTCGGCGAACAGGGTTTCGGCGCCTTCGGTCAGGCGCAGCGAGGCGCCGATCGAATCGAGCACGCTGACATCCAGGCCCTTGAGCAGTGCCAGACGCTCCTTGAAGCTGGCGCGGAAGTCCAGCTCGCCGGCCATTGCCCGCTCGGTGATTTGCGAAACCTGATCGCCGACGCCGGCGGCTTTGGCCAGTTCGTCGATGACCTCGGCTTCGATCAGGGTCGAGTCCATGTCGAACACCGCCAGACGACGGTTGCGACGGAACAGCGAATCTTCCTGGAAGGCGATGTCGACGTTCAGCTCCTGAGCCACGCTGAGGAATTCGGCGCGCAGGGCCTGCGGGTCGGCCGCTTCACCGCGTACGGAGAATTCGATGCAGCCCTTGCCCTTGTCAGCCGGGGTATCCAGCGGCATACGACCCGACAGACGGTCGATATGATCGATGTTCAGGCCGTATTTGGCGGTGATCGAGCTCACGGCCTGCAACTGGCCGGCGGTGACCTTGCGGGTCAGCAGGGTAACGATGTGGCGCTTTTTGCCCTGATTGCCCACCCATTGCTGGTAATCCTCTTCGGACACCGGGGTGAAACGCACCTGCTGGTCGAGCTCATAGCCCTTGAACAGGATGTCCTTGAGCACCGACTTGCCTTGCTCGGAGTCGGGGATTTCCACAAGGATGCCGAACGACAGCATGTCGTGGATCACCGCCTGACCGATGTCGAGGATATTCACACCACCCTGGGCCAGAACACCGGTAATGGCCGCCGTCAGACCCGGACGGTCGACTCCCGTGATGTTAATCAGGACGATTTCGCGCAACGCGCACCCCCGCAACTGGAAAAAAACCGCATTCTACCCACTTTCAGTGACCATCGGGCACCGCCAGCGCTTTGCCGGTCTAGGGCCTGTCGCTATACTGCGCGTCAACTTCACGGACAAAAGAGCCGAGCTCAGTGAACCGGCCCACGCCAGTTAAAACCGATAACTTCTTTCTGCTGATCTTCCGTGCACTGCGCCACCGCCGTGTACCGATTGCATTGCGCATTGCCAGCCATAACGTGATCCTGGTCGCCCTGGCCCTGGTGATCTATGCCTGCGTGATGGGCCTGCAGTTCAAGCAGGCCATGCACGAGCAGGCCGATGCGCTGGGCGAAAGCCTGACCACGCAGACCGCCACCTCCGCCACCGAGCTGCTGGTGTCCAACGACATCCTCAGCCTCAACGTGCTGCTCAACAACCTGACCAAGAACAAGCTGGTGGCCCACGCCGCCATCTACAGCGTGGACAACCGCATCCTCGCCGAGTCCGGTCAGCGGCCCAAGCACGGCCTGCTGGGCGAAGCCGAGGGCATGTACGAGAGCAAGATCACTTTCCAGGACGTGACCGCCGGGCAACTGCGCATCAGCCTGGACATGGATCAGTTCCAGCAGCCGATGACCATCAGCCTGCAAAGCATGGGTATCCTGAGTGCGATCCTGCTGGCACTGTCACTGGCCCTGAGCCTGCGTCTGGGCCGGCACATCTCCACGCCGCTGCTGCAACTGCGCGTGTGGTTGCGCCGGATCGACGAATACACGCCGGGTATCGAACGTCAGGACGAGATCGGCGATCTTGCCCGCCAGTTACACGCCAACTATGCGCCGGAGCCGGCCGAACCGGAGCCTGAGCCGGAACCCGAGTTCGAGGACGACGAGCCGGAATTCGAAGTGCGCAACCTGCGTGATCCGAGTTTCGACGAGAGCCGCCCGATGGCTGCGCAGAAGCCTGCGCCACGCCATGTGGTCAGCACCGTTGAAGACGACGATGACGAAGACCCGTTCGCCGATCTGCGTGACGAGTCGCTGGACGAAACAGCACAACCGGCAGTGCGCCGACCGACCCCGAGCGTGCCGCAACACACGGCGGTGCTGGCGGTACAACTGGGCTCGCAGGAACAACTGCGCCGTTTGCCGCGCGCACGTCTGGAAGAGTTGCAGGATCGCTATCGCGACTGCCTGGAGCAGGCTGCTTCGCTGTACCAGGGTGAAATCGAAACACTGAACGACGGCAGCACCCTGATGCTGTTCCACACCGAAGACAGCGGCGACGATTACCTGACCAACGCCATCTGCTGCGGCGAGCTGCTGCGGGCGCTGGGCCACCAGTTGCAGATCGAAGTCGCCGACAGCGGCATCACCCTGCAATTGCAGCTGGGCCTGACCCTCGGCGACGAACTGTTCGGCCTGAGCCAGATTGACCTGTTGCTGACCGATTCCGCCCAGGACGCCCTGGCTCTGTCGCAACACAGCCGCAACCTGCTGCTGGTGGAGCGCAAGATCGGTGACGACGCGCTGATTCGCCAGCGTGCACGAATCCGGCCGATTGCCAGCCCTGAGGGGGCTTGCTGTGTGGAGCGGTTGATGGAGCCTTATCCGTCGATGCTTGAGCGGCAGCTGGCGCGGATGCATGAGCGTCGGGCCTGAGGCCTTGCCCTTGATGTGAAGAAGCCCGCAGACGAGTGATTGTCTGCGGGCTTTTTGTTTGTGGCGTTATTGTGATATCACCCGTCGTCAAACAGCCCCTCACCCTAGCCCTCTCCCAGAGGGAGAGGGGACTGACTGAGGTGTATAACGCTATCCGTCGACCTGAAAATTTGAGTCGATTATGGATTCACAGCCGAGCTTTCAAGTCGGCGTACCTCCCGAATATCCCCCAATCAGTCCCCTCTCCCTCCGGGCGGTCCGACGTTTCGGGAGGGTTAGGGTGAGGGGCTTTTCGAGTCGGACACCAATGCATGTCCCACCAACGCCCAGACACGACAAAGCCCGCACAAGGCGGGCTCTGTCCTGACTCGATCCAGCCTTAGAAGCGAAACACTTCCATATCCGTACGAATCGGCGAAGCCATCGGTATCTTCGGCTGCTTCTCGGCTTCCGCCGCCGGTGCTGCCGGTTTCGGTGCCGGTTTGCGCGGCGCTTCGGCGACCGGTGGCTGATTGGCCAACGGCTTGAGCGCTACCGACAACTGCTCGGCCAGACGCTGCAACAACACGCCTTGCGCCTGCACCTGCGCGGCGGTGGTGCCGGCATGCTGCTCTTGCAGATGGACGATGCGGTTATCGCGCACCTGGCCACGGCGGTCGATCAGACGCCATTGCGCATCGAGGATCGCCGGTTGCGATTGACCAGAATCCAGACGCGTAATGGTCAACAGCACCTGCACATCCGGGGTGAAGCCCACAGTGGCCGGCGCCAGCACGACGCGCTGACTGTCCAGATGCCCGGCAACCTGACGCAACAGCAACTGATCGATGTCCGACGAAAGGCTTCCGGCCCAGCGACCATCGGTCGAAGCTTGCAGGCTGCCGTCCGGTTGACGCTGCAGCAGGGTCTCCCGTTGCAGGTAATCGGCAACGATCACAGGGCCCAGCAAAACTGCCATGCCCGCGCTTTGCGCAGGCTGGGCCGGACTTCCGCTGTCCAGCTGATACAGCGACACCGGCTGGTGAACGCTGCAACCCGCCAGGCCAAGAACGCCGGCGAGCAGGAAAATAAGGGGGCGCAGAGAAGTCATCATCCCGTCCAGGTGGCCGCCACAAGGCTGACCACAGTGAAAATACTCAATAAATATGAAGAACGCTCGGCCACGCCGGCGCTTGGAAAGGCCATATCATCCGTGAATATGCGTTCCGACTCCAGCGCCAAAGCGCCGATCTACGGGTTAAATCGTAGATCGGAGCGTCTAGGACGCTTAATTGAGGTTTTCGACGAGCAGCGCATCCACCCGCTGGAAGCCACGTGGCAGTTTGTTACCACGACGACCACGTTCACCTTTGTAGTGTTCGAGGTCGTCGGCTTTCAGCGACAAGGTACGTTTTCCGGCCTGCAGCACCAAGGTGGCGCCTTCCGGAAGAACGGCGATGTCCGTGACATATTCTTCGCGACTGGCCACACGCTCACCGGAAATACCGATGATCTTGTTGCCTTTGCCCTTACCTAATTGTGGCAGATCGCTGATCTTGAAGATCAACAGGCGACCCTCGGTCGTCACCGAGGCCAGCCAGTTGTGCTCGCGGTCGGCGACCGGACGCGGCGCAATCACCTTGGCGTTGTTCGGCAGGCTCAACAGGGCCTTGCCGGCCTTGTTCTTGGCTTGCAGGTCTTCGCCTTTCACCACAAAACCGTAGCCGGCGTCGGAGGCGATCACGTACAGCGAGTCCTCTTCAGGCATCAGCACGCATTCGAACGTGGCGCCCGGCGGCGGCGTCAGACGGCCGGTCAACGGCTCGCCCTGGCCCCGTGCCGATGGCAGGGTGTGGGTGGCCAGCGAGTAACTGCGGCCCGTGGAGTCGATGACCACCGCCGACTGGTTCGAACGCCCCGCCGCCGAGGTCTTGAAGCCGTCCCCGGCTTTGTACGACAGGCCGGTGGCGTCGATCTCGTGGCCTTTGGCCGAACGGATCCAGCCTTTTTCCGACAGTACGACGGTGACTTTCTCGTTCGGCAGCAGATCGTGTTCGGTCAGCGCCTTGGCTTCGGCACGCTCGACGATTGGCGACCGACGGTCATCGCCGTAGGTTTCAGCGTCTTTCAACAGCTCGGTGCGAACCAGCTTCTTCAGCTTGGCTTCGCTGCCCAGCAAGGCTTGCAGCTTGGCTTGTTCCTTGAGCAGTTCGTCCTGCTCGTCGCGCAGCTTCATCTCTTCCAGTCGCGCCAACTGACGCAGGCGGGTGTCGAGGATGTAGTCGGCCTGGATCTCGCTGAGGGCAAAACGCTCGATCAGCTTGGCTTTCGGGTGTTCCTCGGTGCGGATGATGTGGATCACTTCATCCAGGTTGAGGTAGGCGATCAGCAAACCGTCCAACAGGTGCAGGCGACGCTCGACCTTGTCGAGGCGGAATTGCAGGCGGCGACGCACGGTCAGCACGCGGAATTCCAGCCACTCCACCAGCAGCGCACGGAGGTTTTTCAGCTGCGGCTTGCCGTCCAGACCGATGATGTTGACGTTGACCCGATAGGTCGACTCCAGCTCGGTGCTGGCGAACAGGTGCTGCATCAGCGCTTCGTGATCGACGCGGCTGTTGACCGGAATGATCACGATGCGGCACGGGTTCTCGTGGTCGGATTCGTCGCGAAGATCGGCGATCTGCGGCGCTTTCGACGGTTTGGCCTGCATCAGCGCAGCGATCTGTTCCAGCACCTTGGCCCCGGAGACCTGATGCGGCAGCGCGGTGACGATGATGTCACCGTCCTCGACGTGGTACACGGCGCGCATGCGCACCGAGCCCTTGCCGGTTTCGTACATTTTCAACAGGTCGGCGCGTGGGGTGATGATTTCCGCTTCGGTCGGGTAGTCCGGGCCCTGAATGTGCTCGCAGAGCTGTTCGACCGTGGCTTTCGGCTCATCGAGCAGGCGCACGCACGCGGTCGCGACTTCGCGCAGGTTGTGCGGCGGTACGTCGGTGGCCATACCCACGGCGATGCCGGTGGTGCCGTTGAGCAGGATATTCGGCAAACGTGCCGGCAACACCAGCGGTTCCTGCAGGGTGCCGTCGAAGTTCGGGCCCCAGTCTGCGGTGCCCTGGCCCAGTTCGCTGAGCAGCACTTCGGAATAACGCGACAGCCGCGCTTCGGTGTAACGCATGGCGGCGAAGGATTTCGGATCGTCCGGCGCACCCCAGTTACCCTGGCCGTCCACCAGCGTGTAGCGATAGCTGAACGGCTGGGCCATCAGCACCATCGCTTCGTAGCACGCCGAGTCGCCGTGCGGGTGGAACTTGCCGAGCACGTCGCCGACGGTACGCGCCGACTTCTTGTGCTTGGAATCGGCATCCAGCCCCAGCTCGCTCATGGCATAGACGATACGCCGCTGTACTGGTTTCAGACCGTCGCCGATATGCGGCAGGGCACGGTCCATGATCACGTACATGGAGTAGTTGAGGTAGGCATTTTCGGTGAAGTCAGCCAGCGACCGGCGTTCTACGCCATCTAAGCTGTCTGCAAGGTTATCGCTCATGCGGGCCTCATCGGTTCGTTGTCTGGCGCAGCAGCATGGTGCCGCCGCGCTGAGTAAATTCAAGTTTGTTCAGGGCGCTCATGCCGAGCAGCACCTGATCGCCATGCAGCCCCGGCGCCACCAGTGCGCGGACGTCCCGCAGCACGATGTCGCCCAGTTGCAGGCGGTCGATACGGGTGCGATAGCCCTGGCTCAGGCCATTGGCCGTGCTCAGGGTCACACCGAAACCTTCTTCCAGCCTGAGGTCTTTCGCCACCTCGGCAGGGATTGCCACATCGGTCGCGCCGGTGTCGAGCATGAACTCCACCGGCCGACCGTTGATCAGGCCGCTGGCGACAAAATGTCCCTGGGCGTTGCCGATCAGTTTCACTTCGATAAAGCCGTTGCCCTGCAGCGAAGCCACTTCCGCATTGGGATTACGCTGGCGTTCTTCCCACTGGCCGAAAAACCGCGTGGCCAGAAACAGCGCCGCGCACCACGCCAGAATCATCAGCACCCGACCGGCGCGTTTGCCCGGCGGTTGCTGGCTCATGGCTTGGCGCTCCAGCCACCCTCAGGCGCGGCGAAACGCCAGATGATCGGGCGAACCTCGCCATCGGCGCGCGGGCCGAAATTGTTGTCGACGCCGATCCAGGCACCCTGTGCATCGACGACCAGCGCCTCTTCCAGCCCGAAGTTCTGCTCGTAACGACGATTGGCCTGCAACAGCTCGGCCGCATACGACCAGCAGAGCTCGACCTTGGCCGTCTGCGCATCCCGTCGACAGATCTGGTACGCGTTGCGCTCAAGGGTAAACAGCTTGCCGTTGAACAGGGAGATATCGGAAAAATCCCGATTGACCGGACGGGCTTTCGGGAACTGCGGCGGTTGCATTTCCATGCCGCCCTCGCTGAGCAACACGCAGCGACCGTCACAATCCCACACTGTCTGCTGGCGTTTGATCAGCAACAAACCGCGACTTTGCCGCTCGGCAGCCAGCCACATCTGATCGCCCGCCGGACTGATCGCCAGACCTTCAAATATCGCGTTGAACTGCAGCAACATGCCACTGGCCCGCGCCTCGCGCACCATCATCGGCGAGATTTTCAGCCACGACGACGGCCCCTGCGGCGGTACTTGCAGCACGGCCGCGTGGGCTTCGCTGACGATGTAGCGGTTACCGGCGCTATCACAGCTGATGCCTTCGAAATCCAGATCGCCGCCACGAATGAACGACGCCGCCCAGGTGCGCGAACTGATGCCCCACGGCAAGCCGCTGTCCGGCACTTTCGGCGGATCGATGCGCACGGCCGTGGCCTGCCAGACCCGGTCGCGGATATCGAGACGGTAGATCTGATCATCGTCGCGGTCCGAAACCGTCCACAGGTCATTACCGCACAAGGCCAGCCCCGACAGATTGCCGCCGCGCATGCCTTCGACCGGGTGTTCGGCGAGCACGCGCAATTCTTGCACAGGCTCTGCCGACACCGTCATCGAACCCAGCAGCAACGCACCCGCCAAGGTCCAGCCAAACCGCATCAGGCCAGAACCTCGGCAAGGTTGCCCTTGGATTCGAGCCAGGTCTTGCGGTCGCCGGCGCGTTTCTTCGCCAGCAGCATGTCCATCATTTCCGAGGTCTGGGCGAAGTCGTCCCCGAGGGTCAACTGCACCAGACGCCGGGTGTTCGGGTCCATGGTGGTTTCGCGCAGTTGCGGCGGGTTCATTTCACCCAGGCCTTTGAATCGGGTGACCTGTGGCTTGCCGCGTTTCTTCTCGGCCACCAGACGGTCGAGGATCCCGTCGCGCTCGGCTTCGTCGAGGGCGTAGTAAATCTCTTTGCCCAGATCGATGCGGTAGAGCGGCGGCATCGCCACGTAGACGTGACCGGCATCCACCAGCGGGCGGAAATGCTGGACGAACAAGGCGCACAACAATGTTGCGATGTGCAGACCGTCGGAGTCGGCGTCGGCGAGGATGCAGATCTTGCCGTAGCGCAGCTGGCTCATGTCCTCGGCGCCCGGATCGACACCGATGGCTACGGCGATGTTGTGCACTTCCTGGCTGGCCAGCACTTCGCTGCCGTCGACTTCCCAAGTGTTGAGGATCTTGCCGCGCAACGGCAGGATCGCCTGGAATTCCTTGTCCCGCGCCTGCTTGGCAGAACCGCCGGCGGAATCACCTTCCACCAGGAACAGCTCGGAACGCATCGGATCCTGCCCGGCGCAATCGGCCAGTTTGCCCGGCAACGCCGGCCCCTGGGTGATGCGCTTGCGCTCGACTTTC
Organism: Pseudomonas sp. B707; assembly: GCF_022496685.1. NCBI lineage: Bacteria > Pseudomonadati > Pseudomonadota > Gammaproteobacteria > Pseudomonadales > Pseudomonadaceae > Pseudomonas > Pseudomonas sp. B707. The sequence goes on from NZ_WTVE01000036.1 coordinate 234,379, forward strand.
TTGCTGGCCTTCAGGCGACGGCCGGCGTTGCTGATTGCCAGTTCGGCCAGCGCCAGACCGGTTTCCGGGTTGGCATTGAGCCACAGGCTGAACGCGTCCTTGACCACACCGGAAACGAAAGCCGCTGCTTCACGAGACGACAGACGCTCCTTGGTCTGGCCGGAGAATTGCGGCTCCTGCATCTTCATCGACAGGACGAAAGCAATGCGCTCCCAAACGTCTTCCGGCGCCAGCTTCACGCCACGCGGCAGCAGACTGCGGAATTCGCAGAACTCGCGCATCGCATCAAGCAGGCCCTGACGCAGACCGTTGACGTGGGTGCCGCCCTGCTCCGTCGGGATCAGGTTGACGTAGCTTTCAGTGACCGAGGTGCCACCTTCCGGCAGCCACAGCAAGGCCCACTCGACCGCTTCCTTGGTACCGGCCAGGTTGCCGCAGAACGGCGCGTCCGGCAGGCGCTCGAATTCGCTGACCGCGTCCACCAGGTAGGAACGCAGGCCGTCTTCGTAATGCCACTCGACCTTCTCGCCAGTGCCTTTGTCTTCGAAACTGATCAGCAGCCCCGGGCACAGAACGGCCTTGGCCTTGAGCACGTGCTTGAGGCGGCTGATGGAGAATTTCGGCGAATCGAAGTATTTCGGATCCGGCGCGAAGTACACGCTGGTCCCGGTATTGCGCTTGCCGACGGTGCCGATCACTTGCAGATCGGTGGCCTTGAAGCCGTCGGCAAAGGTCATTTCATATTCGTTGCCGTCACGCTTGACCCGCACCCGTACCTGGGTCGACAAGGCGTTGACCACCGAAATACCCACCCCGTGCAGACCACCGGAGAACTGGTAGTTCTTGTTGGAAAACTTGCCGCCCGCATGGAGCTTGGTGAGGATCAGCTCGACGCCCGACACACCCTCTTCCGGATGGATGTCGACCGGCATGCCACGGCCGTCGTCGCAGACTTCCAGCGAATGATCGGCATGGAGGATGACCTGGATCGATTTGGCGTGGCCGGCCAAGGCTTCGTCGACGCTGTTGTCGATGACTTCCTGGGCAAGGTGGTTCGGCCGACTGGTGTCGGTGTACATGCCGGGGCGCTTGCGCACCGGGTCGAGGCCCGAGAGGACTTCGATGGCGTCGGCGTTATAGGAGCTAGCGCTGGGAGTGGCCATAGGGTCTCGTCGTCAGTGAATCAATGAAAATGGGGCAAGACTTCACAGTGCGGTGAAATCGATTGCCTGATAGGTATCGGCACCAATCCCGGCAAAGCTGAGCAATGCCGGCAATTGTGTAACAAATCCCTGGAAACTGTGGTCGCCGCCGGCCTGAATGCGCAAGGCGCAGGCCCGGTAATACTGCTGGGCAAGGCGATAATCCAGCGTTTCATCCCCGGTCTGCAACCATACCTGATAACGCTGCGGATCCTGCGGCGCCGGCACTTCCAGCTCGGCCAGGGCCGTCACGTGGTCGTGGGTCAGCTCCCAGGTTTCGTCGGTGTACAGGTTTTTCTGGGTGCCCAGGTATCCGTCGAACATCCGGTGCGGACTGACGGCCGGGTTGACCAGCAAGGCTTTCAAGCCATGGCGCTCGGCCAGGTGAGTCGCATAGTAGCCGCCGAGCGAGCTTCCCACCAGCAATGGCCGGCCGAGTTCGGCGATTGCCTGTTCCAGCTGACCGATGGCTTCGCGCGGGTGGTGATGCAGCGCCGGCACACGCAGTTGATCGCTCAAACCCAGCCGCTCCATCACCTCGACCAGCTGACAGGCCTTTTTCGAGGCCGGCGCACTGTTGAAACCATGGATATAGAGAATCGAACCGGACATTTGAGCTCCCTGGGCGTCGGCTGAAGAAAGCGGAGTTTACAGGGAGTCGAGGGGTGTTGGGCCAGCACCCGAGGAAATCAGCGCTGCGCCCGTCAATCAGTAACCGTCGGAGCCGTAATCAACCTGAAAATCGAAACCCGTGACACGCTCCACACCGGTCTCGATTCGCCCATCCGGCAACAATCGCAACCAGCGATACCCCGGTGCCTGCTCGCCGACCTTGAAGTCTTCGCTGCCCGGCTCGAACTGGATGCAGGTCGACGGCGATGCCATCAGCCGTACGCCGTTGCGCTCGCGGTCGATCTCCTGATGGACATGCCCCCACAGCACGGCGCGGGCCTGCGGGAAACGGTCGAGTACGTCGAAAAACGCTTCCGGATTGCGCAAGCCGATCGGCTCCATCCAGGCGCAATCGATCGACACCGGGTGATGGTGAAAGCACACCAGATGATGGCGATCCGGCGCTTCGCTCAGGGAGCGGGCGAGCAGTTGCAGCTGGTCGTCCTGCAAATACCCCGGCACCGATCCGGGCACGGCCGAATCGAGCAGGGTCACGCGCCAGTTGCCGACGTCCACCACGGACTCCAGCAGCGCACTCTTCACAGTCGCCTGAGCCATGATCTGTGGCTCGTCGTGGTTGCCGGGAATCCAGCGGGCCGGCGCGTCGATCTGCGCCGTCATCTGCCGGAATTGCTGGTAGGACTCCAGCGTACCGTCCTGGGACAGGTCGCCGCTGGCAACGATCAGGTCGATCCGCGGTTGCTGTTCGAGCACCAGTTCGATGACTTTTTGCAGGCTCTCGCGGGTGTTCATGCCCAGCAACGTTCCGTCCGCCTCGGCGAACAGATGACTGTCAGAGAGCTGCACCAGCAACGCCGTGTCGGCGGTGGTCAAAGTCGATACGCTCGGCAAGGCGTTCTCCCCCGGGATCGCGGGACTGGATAGGTGCGGCAATTATGCGGGGGGACAGCGCAAAGAGAAACCGGCGAACCGGACGCAGTTCACAACTTGCGGTGGTTATCGGACCGCCGCGTATTCGTGTCCGCACGCCAGGCAATGACTCAGCCACTCGCCCAGGAACAGATTGAGCTGGGCCTTCTCGTCCGGCTGATGCATGGCCGCATTCGGGTAAGGATAGACGCCGCGAAACCGTCGCGCATGCTCGGCGCTGATCACCTCGGCCATGCGCGCGTCGTGATAGACCTGCACTTCCAGTTGCGGCACCGGCAGCCACGGCAGGCTGTGTTCCTGACGCACCTGCAGGGTCGTGGTGTAAGGACAGGCCTGCAGCACTTCCAGGGTCAGTACGCCGAGCATCTGGTCGCCCTGGGTCACGGCGATACGCCGGGCCTCGGGGTCGCTGCGCATGTCCGGCAACAGTCGCATCAGGCGCGCGTAGTTCGCCTCGCAGGCGGCTTGCAGGCCCACGAGGTCGACGCGGTAGCGATCGCGCAGCTTGTTTACGACCATAGCCCCCTCACTTCGGCGCGATTGAGCGCCAGCCACTGCAAGGCGATGATGCTCGCCGCATTGGCAATCCGTCCGTCACGTACGGCCTGCAGGGCATCTTCAAAAGCCCAGACCGTGACGCGAATATCTTCAGCTTCTTCCTCCAGCCCATGCAGGCCGCCCGCGCCTTCGGTGCTGCAACGCCCCAGATACAAATGCACGAATTCGTTGCTGCCGCCCGGCGATGGAAAGTATTTGGTCATCGGCCACAGGGCCTTGATGTCCAGCCCAGCTTCCTCCTGTGCCTCGCGGTGAGCAACTTCTTCCGGCTGTTCGTCCTTGTCGATCAGACCGGCGACCAGCTCCACCAGCCACGGGTTATCGGCCTTGCCCATCGCGCCGACGCGAAACTGCTCGATCAGCACCACTTCATCGCGCTGCGGATCGTAGGGCAGCATGCACACCGCATCGTGGCGCACGAACACTTCACGATTGATTTCGCGGCTCATGCCACCGGCGAACAGTTCGTGGCGCAAGTGCAGACGGTCGAGCTTGTAGAAGCCCTTGTAGCACTGCTCGCGTCGCACGATATCGACGGCGGTCGGAATGGCTTTGGCAAAATCGGTCATGAGCATCCTCTTTACTGCAAATCCAATACGAGGCGCCTTACCTGCGACCTCGACTTCGCGCCATCCTAACGCGCCGGTGACGTTTGATGCAGCCCCTTTACTGTCAGCGGGATGGACGGTGGAGGCGAAACCCACTCTAATTAGCTTAGTGGCGAACTGACCGCTTCGTTGAGAGTCGAAGCGGTAACTTTTTGCCTTCCCCTGCTTCAGAAAGGACGCCCATGTCGCTTTTCAAAATCGCCTCCGTGGCCGCCATCGCCCTGACCCTGGGCGCCTGCGCCAGCCTGTTCCAGCCCAACTACCGCACGCCGCTGGAAACCACCCGCGACGCCTCGGAAACGCTGAAACCGGGCTGCTCCAACCCGGACTGCCCACTGGTGAACATCGATACGTTGCGCTTCCCGGCAGAACCGGCGCTGGACGGCATCATCGAAAAACGCCTGCTGCAGATGACCCGCACCGCACCGAACGCCCCGGTAGCGCCGACGCTGGCAGCGTATCGCGAGCAGTTCCTGGCCACCGCCGGCCCGCGCAACAGCAGCTATTTGCAGGCGAAAGTACGCGAGCAGCATGACGGTCTGGTGATCATCGAAACCTCGAGCTACCTGGACACCGGCGGCGCCCACGGTACGCCGGGCCGAGGTTTCATCAACTATTCGCGTCAGCAGCACAAGGTGCTGACCCTGGCGGACATGCTTCTGCCGGGTCAGGAAGAAGCGTTCTGGAAAGCCGCGCAAGTGGCGCACAACAGCTGGCTGATCAGCACCAAGCTCGATCAGGAACCGGAGTTCGTGAAGAGCTGGCCATTCGTTAAAACCCCGAACGTGGCGCTGACCTACGGCGGCGTGATCCTCAAGTACGACGTGACCACCATCGCGCCTTATGCGCTGGGCCACGTCGAACTGAAGATCCCTTACCCGCGCCTGAACGGCATTCTCAAGCCCGAGCTGTTTCCCGGCCGTAACTGAAAGCCCGACCGAGCACCAGTTGCAGCAGCCCTGCCAGCACCAGCGCCGGCAGGGTCGCGCCGACATCCGGATACAGATTGGCCAGCAAGTGATAGGTGCTGATGCCACCCAGCCAGGCCAATAGTGCCGGCCAGCGCAACGCGGCCGACGCCACCTGGGCACTGCGCTTGCGCAGGATGAAGTGATCCACCAGCACCACGCCGAACAGCGGCGCGAACACCGAACCGATCAGCAGCAGGAAGTTCTGGTACTGCGCCAATGGCGCGAGCAAGGCGATCAGGGTGCAGATCACACCGATGGCCAACGCCAGATGCTCGACTTTCAGACGCAACAGAATCCCGCTGGAAACCGCTGCCGAGTGAATGTCGGCGAAAGCGTTTTCCGACTCGTCCAGCAGAATCAGCAGCAGCGGAATCCCGAGGCCTGCACCGGCCAGCGCCAACAGCAGCGCGTTGACTTCACCGCTCGGCGCGAAGGCCAGGGTGTAGGCGACGCCGAGGCTCATCAGCCAGAAGTTGCCGATGAAGAAACCGATCGCCGTACCGCCGAACACGTTCTTCGCCTTCTTGCCGAAACGCGAGTAGTCGGCAATCAGTGGCAGCCACGACAGCGGCATCGCAATCGCAATGTCGAAGCCCACGGCGAGCGACATCGAGCCATCCCCGGCCTGTGCCCACAAGGCGGCAAGATCGGCCTTGGCGAACAGGTTCCAGGTCAGCCAGATGCACGCGGCCAGAATCAGCCAGATGCCCCACTTGCGCAGGATCTTGCGCACGAACGTCAGCGGCCCGCTGATCGCGAGCAAGGTCGCCAGCGCACCGAAGCACAACGTCCACAGCATCGGACTGGCCCACAGCGAACCTTCGCTGAACGCACGGGTGCCGAGCAGGCTGGCCGCATCGCGCATGACGATGATTTCGAACGAGCCCCATCCGATCAATTGCAGCAGGTTGAGCAACGCCGGCAGGCTCGCGCCTTTGCTGCCGAGGCTGAGTTTCAGCGCAGCCATCGACGACAGGCCGGTGTCGCTGCCGATCACGCCGACGGCGGCCAGCAACAGGACGCCGACCAGGGTGCCGAGGAAGATCGCCAGCAGCGATCCCGACAGGCCCAGCCCCGGCGCCAGCAGCGCACCGGTCTGCAAGACCATCAGGCCGATGCCGAGGGAAAACCATAGGGAAAACAGATCGCGACCGCCAAACACACGCTGGTTGCCGGGTACGGCGAGGTCGGGGGAATAAGTACCGGGTTGAATGCTCAAGGACGTTTCTCACAGAGAAGCAGAAAAAAGCTGCAAGCTGCAAGCTACAAGTCAGAAGCGATATGCGGACTGCTTCTCCTCTTGTAGCTTGTAGCTTGCCGCTCGTGGCTAGACTTTCTTGTACAGCTGACTGCCTTCCTTCTTGAACCGCTCGGCCTGTTCCGCCAGGCCTTGGGCGACGTCCATGTCGACCGCGTCGATCCGCTGGTTGGCCGCGTATTCGCGGACTTCCTGAGTGATCTTCATCGAGCAGAATTTCGGCCCGCACATCGAACAGAAATGCGCGACCTTCGCCGAATCCTTCGGCAGGGTTTCATCGTGATACGAACGGGCGGTGTCCGGGTCCAGACCGAGGTTGAACTGGTCTTCCCAACGGAATTCGAAACGCGCCTTGCTCAAGGCGTTGTCGCGAATCTGCGCGCCCGGATGTCCCTTGGCCAGGTCCGCGGCGTGAGCGGCGATCTTGTAGGTGATGATCCCGGTCTTCACGTCATCCTTGTTCGGCAGACCCAGGTGCTCCTTCGGCGTCACGTAGCAGAGCATCGCGCAACCGAACCAGCCGATCATCGCCGCACCGATACCCGAGGTGATGTGGTCGTAACCCGGTGCGATGTCGGTGGTCAGCGGGCCGAGGGTGTAGAACGGCGCCTCGTCGCAGCATTCCAGCTGCTTGTCCATGTTCTCTTTGATCAACTGCATCGGCACGTGGCCCGGGCCTTCGATCATGCATTGCACGTCGTGCTTCCAGGCGATCTTGGTCAGCTCGCCGAGGGTTTCCAGTTCGCCGAACTGCGCTTCGTCGTTGGCGTCGGCAATCGAGCCCGGACGCAGGCCGTCGCCCAGCGAGAAGCTGACGTCGTAGGCCTTCATGATTTCGCAGATTTCGTCGAAGTGGGTGTAGAGGAAGTTCTCTTTGTGGTGGGCCAGGCACCACTTGGCCATGATCGAACCGCCACGGGACACGATGCCGGTCACGCGTTTGGCGGTCAGCGGCACGTAGCGCAGCAACACGCCGGCGTGGATGGTGAAGTAGTCGACGCCCTGCTCGGCCTGTTCGATCAGCGTGTCGCGGAATAGCTCCCAAGTCAGGTCTTCGGCGACGCCATTCACTTTTTCCAGCGCCTGATAAATCGGCACGGTGCCGATCGGAACCGGCGAGTTGCGGATGATCCACTCGCGGGTTTCGTGAATGTGTTTGCCGGTGGACAAGTCCATCACGGTGTCCGAGCCCCAGCGAATGCCCCAGGTCAGTTTCGCCACTTCTTCTTCGATGGACGAACCCAGCGCGCTGTTGCCGATGTTGCCGTTGATCTTCACCAGGAAGTTACGGCCGATGATCATCGGTTCCAGTTCGACGTGGTTGATGTTGGCCGGAATGATCGCGCGGCCACGGGCGATTTCTTCGCGGACGAATTCAGGGGTGATTTCTTTCGGGATGCTCGCGCCGAAGCTGTGGCCGGCGTGCTGCTGCTTCAACAGACCGGCAGCGCGGGCCTCTTGCAGCTTCATGTTTTCGCGGATGGCGACGTATTCCATCTCGGCGGTGATGATGCCTTTGCGGGCGTAGTGCATCTGGCTGACGTTGGCCCCGGCCTTGGCGCGGCGCGGGTTGTTGACGTGGGCGAAACGCAGTTTGGTCAGCTCCGGATCGGCCAGGCGCTCCTGACCGAAATTCGAACTCAGGCCTGGCAGGCGCTCGGTGTCGCCACGGTCATCGATCCACGCCGAACGCACGTCGCCCAGACCTTTGCGCACGTCGATCACCACGTTCGGATCGGTGTACGGGCCCGAGGTGTCGTAGACGGTGACCGGCGCATTGATTTCGCCGCCGAAGTCGGTCGGGGTCACATCGAGGGTGATTTCGCGCATCGGCACGCGGATGTCCGGGCGGGAGCCCTGAACGTAGACTTTTTGCGAACGGGTGAACGGTTGAACCGACTGCTCGTCGACCTTGGCCGAGTCACTCAGGTTGATCGCGTTTTTAGATTTTGTAGTCATCACGGGCTCTCCAGACAGCATCCAGGCAGTGGATTGTCGGAGCAGAACCTGAAAGGCACGGACGCACCAGGACTGGTGCTGTGCATCGTCGTCGAGCGTTCGATTGTCGAACAATATCCCGGACGAAGCACAAGAGGACTCGCCGGGTGACGAGAAATCTTGTTCCCTACGCAGGCGCTAACCTGATCAGGTTCAACGGGATCCGAAATTATTCGATCTCAGCCTCATAGCAAGGCACCCCGACAAGAACCCGGCCAGTCTAGACACAACCGGCAAAGAACGCCAACACCGCGGCAAACACCATGATGAATGGCGCAATTGGCAGATTGTTGCCTGCCGCCTGCGCAACTACACTCGCTACGCCATGCTGCGCCTTGACGCTGCATGGGCCGCGCCTTACCTTTGGCGCCCGGATTATTTCCATAATATTCATGCTAGGGATCGCCTCATGCTGCGCAAACTCTCACTGGCTGTTGCCGTGTCTTGTGCGTCCACCGCCACGGTCTGGGCAGCAGAAGCGCCTTTATCGACCAGGACCGATCTGGTCAGCGTCTATCAGGAAGCCGTCGACAACAACGCCGACCTGGCCGCTGCCCGCGCCCAGTACGGTGCGCAGAAAGAAGTGGTGCCCCAGGCCCGCGCCGGGCTACTGCCGAACCTGTCCGGCGGCGCTGAAGTCGCCAACGTGCGCACTTCGATCGACCAGCCCTCGGCCATCGCCAATCGCAGCGCGCACTCCTATCAGGCGACGCTGGCGCAACCGCTGTTCCGCGCCGACCGCTGGTTCCAGTACCAGGCCGCCAAGGACGTCAACGAGCAGGCCGCGCTGCAACTCTCGGCCACCGAGCAGAACCTGATCCTGCAAACCGCCGAAAGCTACTTCAACGTGCTGCGCAGCCAGGACAACCTGGCCTCGACCAAAGCCGAGGAAGCCGCGTTCAAGCGCCAGCTCGATCAGTCCAATGAGCGCTTCGATGTGGGCCTGTCGGACAAGACCGACGTGCTGCAATCGCAAGCCAGTTACGACACCGCGCGCGCCAACCGGATCGTCGCCCAGCGTCAGGTCGATGATGCGTTCGAAGCGCTGATCACCCTGACCAACCGCCAGTACAACTCGATCCAGGGCATCGTCCACACGTTGCCGATCCTGCCGCCGGCGCCGAACGACGCCAAGGCCTGGGTCGATACCGCCGCGAAACAGAACCTCAATCTGCTGGCCAGCAACTACGCGGTCAGCTCCGCCGAACAGACCCTGAAACAGCGCAAGGCCGGCCACCTGCCGACCCTCGACGCGGTGGCCAAATACGAGAAAGGCGACAACGACGCCCTCGGCTTCTCCAACCCGAACGCGTTCGGTACGCCGTACAGTGGCAACGTCGAGCAGAGCACCGTGGGCTTACAACTGAACATCCCGATCTACAGCGGCGGACTGACCAGCTCGCAAGTGCGCGAGTCGTACTCGCGGCTGGACCAGACCGAACAACAGCGTGAAGGCCTGCGCCGGCAAGTGGTGGAGAACACCCGCAACCTGCACCGCGCGGTGAACACCGACGTCGAGCAGGTGCAGGCGCGCCGCCAGTCGATCATCTCCAACCAGAGCGCAGTGGAAGCCACGGAAATCGGTTACCAGGTAGGTACGCGCAACATCGTCGACGTGCTCGACGCCCAGCGTCAGCTCTACACCTCGGTACGCAACTACAACAACACTCGCTACGACTACATCCTCGACAACCTGCGCCTGAAGCAGGCCGCGGGGACGTTGAACCCGGGTGATTTGCAGGACCTGACCCGCTACCTGAAGGCCGACTACAACCCGGACAAGGACTTCCTGCCGCCGGATCTGGCCAAGGCTGCCGAAGCCCAGCTCAAGGCCCGGCCTTAAACAAAAAACGCAGCCCTGAGGCTGCGTTTTTTTATGGGCGGTCGATCAACCTTCCCAGGCCATCGAGCAAACGTTGCAACGCGCCCTGATTGCGGCGCATCACGCTCAGCCCGGCGTCGGCCATGCGCTGTGCGTCGCGGGGCAGTTCGAACAGGCGCTGCACTTCTGTCGCCAGACCTTCGGCATCATCCACTTCGGCCAAGGCTCCGGCGCTGCGCAGTTGCGCGGCGATGTCGAGGAAGTTGAACAGATGCGGGCCGCTGATCACCGGTTTCGCCAGCGCTGCCGGTTCCAGCAGGTTGTGGCCGCCGTTGGGCACCAGGCTGCCGCCGACGAACGCGCTGTCGGCCAGGGCATAGAGAAACAGCAATTCGCCCATGGTGTCGCCGAGCAGCACCGACGTTGCAGCATCGACGCTCGCGCCGGTCGAACGACGCACCGTGGCAAAGCCTTCACGCTGGCACAACTCGAACACCGAGTTGAAACGCTCCGGATGGCGCGGTACCAGAATCAGCAGCGCATCGGGATGGTTGGCCAGCAAGCGACGGTGGGCATTCAGCACCACTTCATCTTCGCCTTCATGGGTGCTGGCGGCGATCCATACCGGTCGCTCCAGCGCCTGCCACTGGCCACGCAGTTCAGCAGCACGTTGCAGCAGTTGCGGGTCGATGGTCAGGTCAAACTTGATCGAGCCGGTGACTTCGACTGTCTCCGGGCGCGCACCGAGATCACGGAAACGCTGTGCTTCAGCTTCGGTCTGCACGGCGAACAGGCTCATCTCGGCCAGCATCGGTGCGGTCAGTTTGCTGAACCGGCCATAGCCCTTGGCTGAACGTTCGGACAGGCGCCCGTTGGCCAGCGCCACCGGAATCCTGCGTTTGGCGCATTGGTGAATGTGGTTGGGCCACAGTTCGGTTTCCATGATCACCGCCAGTTTCGGCTGCACGCGATCCAGAAAACGCGCCGCCGCGCAGGGCAAGTCATACGGCAAATAGCAGTGCTGGATGCGCGGCTCGTTGGCGAACAACGCGTGAATGCGCTCCGAGCCGGTCGGGGTCATACAGGTTACGGTGATCGGCAGCTGTGGATAACGTTGCAGCAGCGCGCGAATCATCGGCGCGGCGGCGATGCTTTCGCCCACCGACACGGCATGAACCCAGATGCCGCCCGGTTGCAGGGCCGGCATGCCATAGGAGAATCGTTCGCCAATCCGCTTGGCATACGCCGGCGCCTTGCGCGAGCGCAGCCACAGCCGAATCGCCACCAATGGCAGCCCCAGGTAAAACAGCGCGGTGTAGAGAGTTCTATTCATGGCGGCGGAGTTTATCGGCTTTTGCCGCCGATCGCCCGCAGGTGTATGGCAAATCGCTCCGCCAGCCAACGGGCGGCTGGCCCGAGGGGTTCGTCGCGGCGCCAGACCAGCTCCACCACCAGCGCCGGCGGCGTCCATTCGCTGTCGAGTTCCACCATCAGGCCCTGATACGCCGAGTACTGCACCACGTGACGCGGCAGCCAGGCCCAACCGAGATCGCGCACCAGCCATTCGGCCATCACGTAGAAACTGTCGGCGCGCCAGACCTGCGGACTGGCCGGTTCGCTGCCGGGGTAGACGCTGGTCTGAGTCGACATCAGCAGTTGCCGATGCTGAGCAAGCTGCTGGCAGTTGACCCGTGACTGCGCCGCCAGCGGATGATTGACCCCGCAGACGGTGACCATTTCCACACTGCCCAGCACCCGGCGCTCCAGCGCTTCGGGGATTTCGTCGTGATAGAACAGCAACCCGAGATCGGCACGGCGCTCCACGAGTTTGCGCGAAACCTCGCCTTGGGCGGCGCTGGTCAGTTGCACCTCAAGACTGGGAAACTGCTCGGCCAGCGCGCCGAAGCTTTCCACCAGCGCCTGATAAGGCATCGCCTCATCCTGGGCAACCCGCAATTGCGCTTCCTGCCCGCGCATCATGGCCACGGCCCGACCGTTCAGGCGCTCGCACTGACGCAACACTTCACGCGCCTCTTCAAGCAAGGCTTCACCCGTTTCGGTGAGACTCGGCTGGCGACCGCTGCTACGCTCGAACAGACTGACGCCGAGGTCGTCCTCGAGCATGGCAATCGCGCTGCTGATCGCCGACTGCGCCTTGCGTTGCTGACGCGCCACGGCGGAAAACGAGCGTTGTTCGGCGACCGCAACAAACACCCGCAACTGCTCCAGATTCCACTGCATGCTCATCGGCCAACCCATCTTGTAAACAGATAGGTAATGACTTTACCCCATCTGGGGAGTCACTAGAATGCCGCCTCAGAAAGCAACGCTACACACGAGGATTTGAACATGAACGCTTACGTCTACCTGGCCATCGCCATCTGTGCCGAAGTGATCGCGACCGTTTCGATGAAAGCCGTCAAAGGCTTCAGCACGCCATTGCCACTGGTGCTGGTCATCGTCGGCTACGCCATCGCGTTCTGGATGCTGACCCTGGTGGTGCGCAGCGTGCCGGTGGGCGTGGCCTACGCGGTGTGGGCCGGCATGGGCATCGTGATGGTCAGCGTCGCGGCGCTGTTCATCTATGGGCAGAAGCTGGATATCCCGGCGATGCTCGGGATGGCGCTGATCGTGCTCGGCGTGGTGGTGATTCAGCTGTTCTCGAAAACGGCCGGCCATTGATCCTCACATGAGCCCTTGCAGGCACTCGCTCCTGTAAGGGCTCATGCCTTCCCTCTGTTGATCATCGACAAATCCCCTTTTCCCCGAGTCTGTATACTGCGCCCTCGTCTTGAACACTGAGGTCGTTGCATGCCATCTCCAATTTCCACCGACGTGCTGATTGTCGGCGCGGGTGTCGCCGGTCTCTGGCTGAACGCGCGCCTGCGTCGCCAGGGTTTCTCGACCGTGCTGGTGGAAAGCGCCAGCCTCGGCGGCGGGCAGAGTGTGAAGTCCCAGGGCATCATTCACGGCGGCGCCAAGTACGCGCTGCACGGTGCACTGACCGGCGCCTCGGAAGCCATCGCCGACATGCCGCGCCGCTGGCGTGAAGCCCTGGCCGGTAACGGCGAACTGGACCTGACCGGCGTGCGCCTGTTGTCCGAAGCCCATTACCTGTGGTCGCCGGGCACCCTCGCCGGCAACCTCACCAGTTTCTTCGCCAGCAAAGCGGTGCGTGGCCGGGTCGATCAGGTCAAGGGCGATCAACTGCCGCCGGCCCTGCAAGACAAGCGTTTCAAGGGCAAGGTCTACCGCCTCGCCGAACTGGTGATCGACGTGCCGAGCCTGATCCAGCGTCTGGCCGACCTGTCGGGTGACGGTCTGCTCGCCGGCCAGACCATCGAGCCGCTGCTGGAAAGCGGCGTACTGGTTGGCCTGAAAGTCGACGGCCGCGAGATCCGCGCCCAGCGCATCGTCCTCAGTGCCGGTGCCGGTACCGCCGACCTGCTCACTGCTTTGGGCCTGACTCATCCGGCCATGCAACGCCGGCCGCTGCACATGATCATCGCCAAAGGCCCGGGCCTGAAGCCGCTGTACGCGCACTGCCTCGGTGGCGGCACCAAGCCGCGCATCACCGTGACCACCCACCCGGCCGCTGACGGCCAGTGGGTCTGGTATCTGGGCGGCGACATTGCCGAGTCCGAAGGCGTGGCCCGTGAGCCGGCCGAACAGATCGCCACCGCTAAAAAAGAACTTGGCCAGTTGTTGCCATGGATCGACCTGAGCACCGTGCAATGGGCGACCCTGCGCGTCGATCGCGCCGAACCGCTGCAAACCGGTCTTACCCGTCCAGACAACGCCTTCCTCGCTGAAGAAGGTCGCCTGCTGGTCGGCTGGCCAACCAAACTGGCCCTGGCGCCAGACTTCGCTGACCGCGTGATCGCGTCCCTCGAACGCGACGGCATCCAGCCAAGCCACCCGGCTCCGCTGCCCGAGCTGCCAAAACCACCGATGGGTGTTCCCGCCTGGGAGCAACTGCTGCCATGAGCCTGCCGACCCTGCACGATCTGCATCGCCCACTGGGCAGCACCGGCCTGCTGGTTTCGCCACTGGGCCTGGGCACCGTCAAACTCGGCCGCGACCAGGGCGTGAAATACCCCAACGGCTTCCAGATTCCCGACGACGACGCCGCGCGCATGTTGCTCAAGCAGGCGCGGGAGCTGGGCATCAACCTGATCGACACCGCACCGGCCTATGGCCGCAGCGAGGAACGTCTCGGCCCGTTGCTGCGCGGTCAGCGTCAGGACTGGGTGATCGTCAGCAAGGTCGGCGAAGAATTTGTCGACGGCCAGTCGACCCACGACTTCAGCGCCGCTCACACTCGGATGTCGGTGGAGCGCACCCTGCAACGTCTTGAAACCGATTTTATCGACCTGGTGCTGGTGCACTCCGACGGTAACGATCTGGCGATCCTCAACGACAGCGAAGTCTACGCAACCCTCGCGGCACTCAAGGCCGAGGGCAAGATTCGCGGCTTCGGCTTTTCCGGCAAAACCGTCGACGGTGGCCTCAAAGCACTGGAGCAAGGCGACTGTGCGATGGTCACCTACAATCTGAACGAACAAAACGAGAAGGCGGTCATTGACTATGCTGCTGCCCACGGCAAAGCCATTCTGGTGAAAAAGGCACTGGCCAGCGGTCATGTGTGCCTGAGTCCCGGCGTGGATCCGGTGCGCGCCAGCTTCGAGTTGCTGTTCGCCCAGCCCGGCGTGGCCAGTGCCATTGTCGGGACAATCAATCCGCTGCACCTCGCCCATAACGTTGCGACCGTTGCCCAGGTCCTTCGTGGTCACTGACGCCGCCTCGCGGCCTTAAGCAGGAGCCGACATGCCGCGTACGCTCATCAGAAAGAACCCGAGCAACTTCAAGACGCTGCCGCTGTTCGTCGAAGCCACGCCGGAAGGCCTGACCTACCAGAGCGTCGGCATGCCGCTGAATTTTGCCCAGACCCTGCAGCGACGCAAACCGGTCAGCGTGGCCGACGCCGAGCGGTTTGCGCTGGAGCTGGCCAACCTAGGCGTTTCGGTGCGTCTGACCCTGCACTGGCAGAATCGCGATTACTGGGTGCTGGTGCGCCAGCGTCGGCAGGATCGCGGCGATGTGGTGCTCAAGCTGATTTCCGGTTACGTGCCGGCCCATGAGCTGAACATTCCGCTGCACACAGCGATCCAGGAGATCGCCGAAGAATGCCTGCTGGAAACCCCGGAAGGCTGGCTCGGCGGGCGCTTCAATGACACCTGGCTGCCGGCGCCGTATGCCTCGGCGCTGCATTATCGCGAGGCTCTGCCCTTTCGCCTGACGCCGCTGTCCGGTTCGGCACGGCCGGTGCGCTGCGCCAATCTGCAATTGCTTGAACGGCCGCGGGCCTACGTGCATTTGCCGACCGCGTCCCTGCAATTGATCTACGACCTGCGGCTGGACGTGCCCAAGGAAGCCAAGAACCTCAGCCTGTTCCATGTCGATGAACGGCTGGAAGGCGATCAACTGGTCGCCCGACTCGACCGCAAGCGCCCCGATCTGTACTTGATGCCGTTGCAGGACGGCGAACCGCTGCCCGAGCTGTACACGCTGAAGAAAGGTCAGTTGTACCCGGCGGGCACTCGCGGCCTGTATCTGGCGGAAAGTTTCGCCCGGCAGGACGGCTGGCTGGTGCGCGACGAGCGGATTCGCTGGAAGGACTGGCTGCGCCAGCAGGGTCTGACCCCACCGCCCAAGGACACCGGGCTGGCACGGTTGCGCGGCAAGGCGAAGCAACTGCTGAAGAAGATCGTGCCACGCAAGAAAGTGAACTCCTGAACGGCAAAAGACCGCGCCTGCGAGTGACTCCGGAGAGTCATCACAGGCGCGGTCTTTATGTTTGCATCACTCGGATTTGCGGATTTTTTCCACAATCGCCGTGGTCGAGCTGTTTTCCACCAGCCCCAGCACTTTAACGGTGCCGCCGTAGGCTTTGACGATATCCGCGCCGACAACCTGGTCGATGCCGTAATCGCCGCCCTTCACCAGCACGTCCGGCTTGACCTCGCGCAGCAGGTTTTCCGGGGTGCCCTCAGCGAAGCTGATCACCCAGTCCACCGCGCCGAGACCGGCGAGAACCGCCATGCGCCGGTCAACGCTGTTGATCGGACGGCCCGGCCCTTTCAGGCGGCTGACCGAAGCATCGTCGTTGATCGCGACGATCAGGCGATCGCCCTGGGCCCGCGCCTGCTCGAGGTAGGTCACGTGGCCGGCGTGCAGGATGTCGAAGCAGCCGTTGGTGAACACGATCTTCTCGTTGTGCGCACGGGCATCGGCGACTGCCAGCAGCAGTTGCTCCAGACCCAGCACGCCGCGCTCGGAACCTTCTTCACGCTGGATGGCGCGACGCAGCTCAGGGGCGCTGATCGCCGCGGTACCCAGCTTGCCGACGACGATGCCCGCCGCCAGATTGGCCAGCGCCACCGCGTGCGGCAGTTCTTCGCCAGCGGCAATTGCGGCTGCCAGGGTGGAAATCACCGTGTCGCCGGCGCCGGTCACGTCGAACACTTCACGGGCCCGTGCAGGCAAATGCAGCGCCGGATGATCCGGACGCAACAGGGTCATGCCGTGTTCGCCACGGGTCACCAGCAGCGCGCCGAGATCCAGGTCGTGCATCAGCGTTGCGCCCTTGGTCACCAGCTCGTGCTCATCGGCGCAACCGCCGACGATGGCTTCGAACTCGCTGAGGTTCGGGGTGATCAGGCTCGCGCCACGGTAAATCGAGAAATCCTTGCCCTTCGGGTCGGCCAGCACCGGAATGCCTTTGGCACGGGCGGCCTGGATCAGCGCCTGATGGTTTTTCAGGGCGCCCTTGCCGTAGTCGGACAGCACCAGCACCTTGATGCCTTCGAGCAGATCGTCGACCTGCGCGCCGAGGGCCAGTGCGTCGGTGGCGAACGGTTCTTCGAAGTCGATACGCAGCAATTGCTGGTGCCGGCTCATGACCCGCAGCTTGACGATGGTCGGCTGGTGCGCGATGCGCTGGAACAAGGCTCTCACGCCCGCACCCTTGAGGCTGTTGCTCAGGCTGTCGGCGGCTTCGTCGTCACCGGTCACACCGACCAGCGACGCCGGCGCACCCAGCGCGGCAATGTTCAAGGCAACGTTAGCGGCACCGCCCGGGCGGTCTTCGATTTGCTCGACTTTAACGACAGGAACCGGCGCCTCAGGGGAAATCCGTGAGGTACCACCATGCCAGTAACGGTCGAGCATGACATCGCCGACCACCAAGACAGGGGCTTGATCGAATCGCGGCATGGACAACTTCATGGAGCAACCCACATACAAAATGAACAGGGGCGCGATATTAACACAGGGTTGGCGAAGGCTTGTGCGGCGGCTGCAACAGGATGAAACAGCTGGCTTTTTTGCTCATTTTTTAAGCAGAAAAGCCGCCAGCAGCTCGCAGGCTTCTCTCGGCTCGACCGTTTCCGTATCGATCCGGCATTCCGCCGCCGAGGGTTCTTCGTAAGGGCTGTCGATACCCGTGAACTGCTTGATCCGGCCCTCTCGCACGGCCTGGTACAGACCTTTCGGGTCCCGGCGCTCACACACCTTCAGCGACGTGCTCACATGCACTTCGATAAAGTCGCCCTCGGCAAACAGTTGCCGCGCAGCGTCCCGCTCGGCCCGAAACGGCGAGATCGCCGCGACGATGACGATCAGGCCGGCGTCAACCATCAGCCGGGCCACTTCAGCCATGCGCCGGATATTTTCCCGACGACTCGCATCGTCCATTCCCAGGTCCCGGCACAAACCGTTGCGCACGTTATCGCCGTCGAGCAAAAACGTGTGCAGGCCGAATTCATGCAAATGCACTTCCAGGGTGTTGGCCAACGTCGATTTGCCGGCACCGGACAATCCGGTCAGCCACAGGCAGCGAGGATGCTGGGCCTTGAGCGCGGCTCTGTCCCGAGCAGACAGCGTGAAGCTGTATGGGCGAATGGCCGATGCGGTCGCCAGACCGGGCAACACTTCATTCATAACCGAGCAACTCATAGTCACGTTGATAGACCCGACGTACCAGACGCCGGGTTCGCAAGGTACAGAACTCTCGCGCCTTGGTCGGCTGGCGCAGCACGGAAACGTTGACGTGTGGCAGCTGACACACCATCCCCAACTGCTCGCAGACAATCTGAAAATCCCGCTCCAGGTGCTCCTGATAGCCGATGAAATCCATGGCCAGATGGCCCAGCGAGTCGGTCAAAAAATCGCTCTGTGCGGCAAAATGCAGTTGTCGCGAGATCGTCTCCGTATGCAGCCAGCGGGCAATGAAATCGTCGAAGTCCCGGTACTGCCGAACCAGTTGCTGCGCGGCATGATCACGCCCGCTCAACGTATTGCCGTGGAGAAACGCATAAGCCGAATACGCCCGCTCCAGAGGATCTCGTACGAAAGCAAACTTGTACGCAGCGGCATACTGCTCGGGAAACTGCTGCTCGTACCAGTACAGCGGCAGGTGACCCGGAGTCCTGCCGTTGAACATCGCCGTACAGATACTGCTGCCGGCGCATTTGGGCACGTGGATAAACAGACAGGAACGCTGCGCGAACGATGGGGGGTAGTGCCGATTCGCAGACATCGACTTGTTCACGACCTGACGGTCCACGACTGACAGTCGATCCAGCAGAAATTGCCGCTGTGCCTTGGGCAACAGCTTCCAGAGAT
Organism: Pseudomonas sp. B707; assembly: GCF_022496685.1. Classification (NCBI taxonomy): domain Bacteria; kingdom Pseudomonadati; phylum Pseudomonadota; class Gammaproteobacteria; order Pseudomonadales; family Pseudomonadaceae; genus Pseudomonas; species Pseudomonas sp. B707. The sequence goes on from NZ_WTVE01000036.1 coordinate 253,044, forward strand.
AACGTTGCAGCATCGCAGTACCCACGCGAAAGGGATGGCCCTCTCGATTGAAGTCAAAGTTCGTTCGAGAACCTTAACAAGCGTGTTACCGGGATTTATTCAAGTTTGGTCAAGAAGCGTAAAGAAACGGATACATATCTCGGAAGCGCATTGCACGCCCCGAAGGGCGACAGGATGGGGCAGTCCCATCCTGTCGTCGGGATCAGGCGATGTCTTCAGCCGGAGCATCCAGGCCCATCGCATGCAGACGCGAGTAGTAGCCGTTCTGCGCCAGCAACTGTGCGTGGGTGCCACGTTCGACAATCTGGCCCTGATCCATCACCAGAATCAGATCGGCCTTCTCGATCGTCGAGAGGCGATGAGCGATGACCAGCGTGGTGCGGCCCTTCATGACGTGATCCAGCGCTGCCTGAATGTGCCGCTCGGATTCGGTATCCAGTGCCGATGTCGCCTCATCGAGAATCAGCAGCGGTGCATTCTTCAACAACGCCCGTGCTATCGCCAGGCGCTGACGCTGACCGCCAGACAGCAACACGCCATTTTCCCCGACCTGGGTGTCCAGGCCTTCGGGCATTTGCGAGATGAAGTCCATTGCGTAGGCGTCGGTAGCGGCCTTTTCGATATCGGCCCGGGGGGCACCGGCCAGGTCGCCGTAGGCGATGTTGTTGGCAATCGTGTCGTTGAACAGGGTCACATGCTGGGTGACCTGTGCAACGTGGCGACGCAGGTTGCGCAATCGGTAATCTTCGATCTCGACGTCATCGAGCAGAATCTCCCCGATATCGTGATGATAGAAACGCGGAATCAGGCTGGCGAGAGTCGACTTGCCGCTACCGGAGCGACCCACCAGTGCGATCATCTGGCCTGGCGCCGCACTGAAGTTGATGTTCTTCAGCACTTCGCGCTCGGTGCCCGGGTAAGTGAAACTGAGGTTGCGTACCTGCAGATGGCCGCTGACCCGGTCACGCTCCACCGTACCGTTATCCACTTCAGGTTCTACGTCCAGTTGCTCGAAAATGCTTTCGGCACCGGCAACCCCTTTCTGGATGGTCGAACTGACCTCCGACAACTGCCGGATCGGCTTGGGCAGCAGACCCGCGGCCGTGATGTACGCCACCAGATCACCGGCCGTGGCATCGCCACGCAGGAACAGCACCAGGAACATCAGCACGGCCATGGCGCTGTAGATCACCAGCTGCAGCATGGGCGTATAGACCGCTCCGGTCTTGGTCATGCGCAATTGCTTGTCGGTGTTGCTCTGGCTGGCAGCGGCAAAGCGGCGCTCTTCATAGCTCTCGCCACCAAAACTGCGCACCACGCGATAGCCCTGGATGGTTTCGGAAGCCACGTGAGTCACGTCGCCCATGGCCACCTGGATCTTCTTGCTCTGCTTGCGGAATTTCTTGCTGGTACTCCCCACCATTAAGGCAATCAACGGAAGGATCGCCAGCATGACGAGGGTCAGCTTCCAGTTCATCCAGAGCAGATAGGCGAACAGAAACACCACCGTCAGGCCTTCACGGATAACCACCTTGATGGCATCGGTGGCGGCACCGGTCACCATGGTCACGTTGAACGTGATGCGCGAAATCAGATGCCCTGAATTATGGGTGTCGAAATAACGATTGGGCAGCACCAGCAGTTTGTTGAACAACTCGATGCGCAGGTCATGCACCAGTCCCAGCGATACTTTCGCCAGATAAAAGTTGCCGAGAAACGACCCCAGACCCTGCCAGGCAGCGATCAGAATGATCAGCAACGGCACGGCCATCAACAACTGCAGGTCCTTGAGATAAGGAACATTGGGAAAGAGCACCGCTTCGGGATTGCTCAGGCCATCGACAAAATATTTGAGTATTCCCGCCAGCATTGGCTGGGTGGAGGCAAAAATCACGAAGCCCACGATACTCAGAAGGAAAAGGCCGATATAGGGCTTTACGTACCCCAACAGCCGAAAGTAGATCTTCAGGCTGGAATCCTGTTCCGCTTTGGGCGGTACGTCACTCATCGTAGGGCTCACTGATTAGGAAGAACGCGAAATTTTATCACAGGCACCGGGATTGGCCCGAGCCCATACCAAAACACTGGCCAGACCAATAGGCAACCAGCTTACAAACCACTCGGCCCTTGGGGTTCCGGTCAGGCTGGCGGCGTCGAATTGCATGGCCAGGCTCGAGAACAGCCAAATGCCAATGATGCCCCGCCCGTAGAGGGTTTCCCGGGCTTTCCATGCCTGGCACAAGACGGCAATCCAGATTGCACACCACAACAGCAAGCCTGGCAGGCCCAGCTCGATAGCGACATGGGTGAACAGATTATGGGCATGGTCAAAATACATGCCCGAAGCAAACACTTTGTAGTCGCCACCAAGACCCAGCCCACGCAGGGGGTGCTCGGCGATCATTTGCAGGCAGGCCATCAGAATCTGCGGTCGGTAGGAAACGCCGCGCGCCATGACCAACGGCTCGAACAACACGAAAGCCAGCATGGCGACAACCAACGCGCACGCCGCAATTGCACGGCTGCGGCGGTCACCGCACCAGATCGGCATGGCAAGCAGCGTGAGAAACAATGCCAATGCGGCGCCGCGACTCTGGCTGAGCAGTACGAACATACCCAGAAACGTCATCGCGATGACCCAGACAATCTGCATCCGCCCGGTTTGTGGTGGCCACAGAACAAGCCATACCGCCGCCAGGCCGATGACATAGCCCCCGAGGATCGGGTGGGCCAGCTCGCCCAGGCCTTCCACGCGCGCCATCAGGACATTGCCATCGAGAAGGTAGAATTTGACGATAGCCGCGATTGCCGTGGCCGCCAGCCCGATGCCACCCCATTGCATGATGCGAATCACACGGTCGGGTCTGCCATTGGCAAAAACCGGAAAGAACAGAAGAAAAACCACGATATACAGCAACCGCTTGGCCTCGCGCCCGCTGTCCGCGGCGTTCGTCCATGAAAGACTGATCAAAGACCAGGCCAGAAGCCCGAGCATCGGCAGCCAGATCCAGCGCTGTTCATGAAACATCTCCCTGAGCCGGGCCCGTGCAGACCAGGAAAAGACCAGCGCAGGTATCCAGAGCAATACGACCAGGCCTTGCTGATAGGCTTTGTTGGTAGGCGCAATGGCAATGGCTAACAGAAACCACAACAGACCTGTCGACATCCATGCTTTCGCCCAACGTGTTTCTTGCATCAAACTGCTCCTGATAGAGTTCACCCACCCAGCCCGGCATGGTTAAAGCTGAAACTTTTCGGCATCATTGCCCGCCACAGCGCCCCGTTCTTCCCACAAGGCTTTTCACGATGCAATTTTCCCGGCTGCCAGAGGCCACTTTGAATCAAATGATTGACGGTGCCAGAATCCTGGAGGCCGATAGCTACGGGCCGAAAGTCTACCTGTTGCAGGATGGGAATATTCTGAAACTGTTCCGCCGCAAACGGTTTTTTTCATCCGCACTGTGGCGCCCCTACTCGAAACGCTTCATCGATAACGCCGTCGGACTGCAAAAACTGGGCGTTCCAACCCTTCAGGTCCTGCAGCTTTATAAACTGCAAGCTCCTGGCATGACAGCTGTGCTCTACCAGCCATTGCCGGGAGAGACCTTGCGCCAGATAGCCAGCAAGGAAGGTTTTTCGTGGCAGCAGGCATTGCCAGACCTGGCCGGTCTGATCCGCAATCTTCATGAATCGGGGATCTATTTTCGTTCGCTGCACCTGGGCAACATTGTGGTGACGCCCGACAACTGCATGGGCCTGATCGATGTAGCAGACTTGCGTTTTTTGCGGGCGCCGTTGCCCCGGTATCTGGTCAAGCGCAACCTGCAGCATTTCGCTCGCTATATTGAACGCGAGAAGCTGAACGAAACCTTTCCGATGCACGCACTGGAAAAGGCCGTAATGCCTTCATGAAAGCAGGTCGTGGGCAGCCTGGCTGAAATCGAGCCAGGCCTGGTCAGGCGCCAGCGCCTGATATTGCTCGGCGGCGACTGTTTCGGCCGATGCGCTGAACGCCCTCAGGATCGCGTCACGCCAGGCGGCCACATCCTGAACGGGGGCATACCAGCCGGTATCGGCCAACTGTTCGCGAAACACCTCCAGCTCACTGGATAAAACCGGAACACCCGCCATGACGGCTTCCTGCATGATCAGCCCCAGGCCTTCATTCAGCGACGGCATGGCAACCCAATCGAATGCCCGGTAAAGCTGAGCCGCATCATCCAGATGCCCCGGCAGCAAGACCTTGCCACGCAATTGCAACTCATCGATCCGCGCCTCCAGCACAGCGCGCCCCGTGCCTTCACCGAGAATCACCAACTGCAGATCAGGTCGCTGAAGCAAGGCTTCGGCGAAAGCGTCGAGCAGGCAACCAAACCCCTTGCCCGCGACCAGTCGCCCAACAGCTCCCAATACCGGTTTGTCCAGCGCAAGACCCAATCGCGCTCGCGCCTGCTCCCGAGGGAGAAGGTCGGCACGAAACGCCAGAGGATCGAAAGCGCTGCGCAACGTCATGACCTGAATCTGCAAGTCCTGACACAACGACGCCGCGAGGGTGTTCGAGACTGCAACCAGCGTCAGTTGCGAGGAGGGAATTCGTTTGAAGAGCGCGCGATCCGCAGGATGAAGCCGCGTCGAACCATGAAAGACCACCACCGCACGAACGTCGGGCATGGCTTCGATGACAGGCAGCAATGTACGTGCTACGCCAAGGCCATCGAGGAGCACCACGCGTGCACCGCTGTTTTTGAGGGCTTTGTGAAATCTGGAACGCATCCAGGGCCTCGTCAGCCGCCAGAAATGCCGCCCTTTCAACCGGGCGGAGGACAGCCCCCACTCCGTCACTTCGCCAACGCTCAGCCCACCTTCGCAGGCGCGGCCTTGAAGCAACCAGGTTTGAACCGGCTCCGACGAAGCGGCCTGAGACAGGATCTGTTGATGCACCTTATGAGTTGAGGCAAACGGAGCACCCCCGGCCCACATGACGTTGAGAATACTCATAGGGAACGAAGCCAATACCTGGGTTTCTGGAAAAAAGCTGCGGTGCATTTAATTGATGAACCAGCCAATACAGACTCCCAACAGCAAAGACAATACGAACTTTATCTGTTCGCGACGACTGCGGCGCGCCTTGCGCTGACGCTCGACAGCCGTTTGCACATGCAGACCGAAACCCGTGTGCATGACGGCGTCCGCTTCCAGCGTCATGGCCGTCAGATTCAAGTCTGCGTAGCGAATGGACAGCGCCTTCTCCCCACTGAATCCGGCAAAAGGTGCGCACAAGCGGTATTCCTTCATCCGGCGCAAGCCAGGATTCAGCGAAAAGCCCTGCCACTCAGGCTTGTCGGACACCAACGGGTAACAAGCTACCCCGCCGACGATCTCCCGCGTCTCCAGCCGAATGTAAGGACTGTGCACCCGCAAGTCATGATTATAGCTACGCAGCCAGACCTGCAGAATTTCCGGGCGCAGGTCGAGAATGGTCCTGGAGTCTTCCACAAATCCCGGGCGATAGAATTCCCAGTCGTCTTCGCAATGGAAGACATAGGGTGTGGTGACATGTGCGTAAGCCAAGTCGATTGATGCCAGCTGCCCCAGCTTCGGGCGATTGATGAATACGGTGCAATGCTCCTTCCAATGAGCAGGAATCACAGCGTGCACACCTTCATCCCCCGCATCCTCCGTGATGAACACTTCACGGATGGGAGCGGTATTGAACCGGTCGAAGCTCTCAAGCGTTATCTTGAGCAGATCCATTCGACCACAGCTGGTGACCACCAGGGTGATGTCACTTTCTTGAGTAAATTGCACCGGAATCTCAATTAGGTAAAAGTCGCCAGCAATATCGATTGCCGGGTAGTGCTTGTCAAATGCCCAGCTTCAGACGCACCTTTTCCAGAAGGCTCAGCGGCGCACGAGCCCGCAGTTCTGGCTTAAGTTCCTCGACGATACGTTGGCCGATTCGTGCAAAGCTGAACTGACTGACCGCGAGCTCCCGACCGTTGCGCGCAATTCGCGGCGCCAGTTCCGGATCGCTGCGCAATACGGCCAGCTTCTCCTGAAGCTGTGCGATGTCCCTGTAGAACACCACGTTGTGCATGTCCTTCAACCCCAGGGCCTGACTTTCCTCTGCCCCCTGATCAAACGCCAGCAATACACAACCGCAGGCCATCGCTTCGAAATTCTTGATCATGAATTCGCCCATGCCAACGTCGGCGCTGACAAAAAAGCGGATTCGGTTGAGCGTGTCGCGGTATTCCTCTCCGGATTTTGTACGAGTGACCACCAGAGGCTCGACGCGCCCCAACTCGTCGAGCAAGGCTTTGCGACCGCTGTAGGCAACACTGTTGGTGCTACCCACGAAAGCCAGCTCGATATCCCGCTCGCGCCCCTGATCTTCAAGTTGTGACTGGTCGTAGCCCTTGGGCACGAAGACGGCGTCGAAGCCCTCCTGACGAAGGCGCTCGGTGACCACGAAGCCGGAGCTGATCACCCGCGCCCACGGCAAGCGGCGGTAATGCGCGCTGAACTTACCGGTGTATTTGCACGGAATGTAATTCTGGTAGGCATCGTGTTCCAGAATCACCAGATTGGGGATCGTGCGGATAAATCCGACCTGACGGATTTCCTGCTTGAAACGAAGGAAAAACACGATGCGGTCATATTGCGTAACGTCGACTTCGCGCCGGAAATAGCGACGCAGATTGCGCTGTTCATCGCTGCTCAGCCACCGCAGATCGCACTCGCAATGTGCCGCAACACCTTCGTACAAGCGATCCAGAATCGCCCGCTGATCTTTCTGCACCAGAAATAAAACTTTCATCGTCTTCCTTGCCGCGACAGGCAAACAGAGCAACGCCTGAAGGTCTTTCCGCTCGAAAGCGGACGTACTTCAGGCCCGTACCATCTATAAACGCCAGAACAGTTCATGGCGTCGTACAGCCTTGCGGAAAAATTCGTTTTCACCGTAGGGCGAGCCCGCACGCCCCGCAAGCAGGCGCTGCAGGCCGCGCCGCAAGCGACGCTTGAACGGAGCCGGTGGTTGCAGGTCGTGCATCATGCCCAAGGCCATGGCTTTGTCACGTTGCTGCGAGAGCGTCAACGGCACGCACAATGGCTGCATCGGTTGCGACGAGTCGAATGTCGGCGGCAGGGCGATACCTTGCCCGCTATCACCCATCGGCCAGCGATCGTTATCGTGCAGGTGGTTGGCGTAGCCGAGCAGGACCGGTTGCCAGTCAAGACCACGCAAGACTTCCAGCACGGCTTCCTGGGCGCAGATGTGATCGGGATGCGGATCGAGCGTCGGATGCGGCAGCACGATCACATCCGGGCGCGCGCGGGACAGCACGTCACGCAGGTCGGCCAGCAGATTGTTCCAGGTCGGCGCGCCATCGGCATCACCGGGCAAGGCAAACGGATTCAGCTGACGAAACATCCGTGTATCACTCAAATCAGCTTCCCGCGAACCCACCGGCTGATTCGGCGCAGCCTGCATCGCCGCCAGTTGCAGGCAGAAATACCCGAGCTGCACGCAGTGCTCCTGCGGTACGCCGGCCCAGCGCGGTACGGCAAGACTGTCCCAGGCACGCAGGCGCCCCTTTAGCCGCGCCGCCTCGACCTTGTTCAGGCCCATCTGTTGATAATGTTCGGCTTCGATCTCGCCGGCGGTCAGCGTCACGATCCAGGCTTCACTGGCCTGGCTGTACAGACCGTAGGCGGCGAGTTCGGCATCGTCGGCGTGAGGGGCGATGACCATCACCCGCTGCTGGCGGTAGTCCGGCTGCTCCAGTGCCCACAGCACCGGCTCGCCGGAGACCCGGCAAAAGCGCCCGCGCAGACGCAACTGGCCTTGCGACAAGGCCTGCGCCTGCCCGCTGAGGTTCAGATAACGCAGACCGTTGACGCCACGTTCGAACGTCTGCGCATCGGGATGGGTGCCCCCGGCCAACTCGACCCGAGGATCGAAGAAGCGTCCCAGAAAGCTGCTTTTGACCTTCACCGCGAGGATCAGCGTAGCGTCGTCCATCAGCATCACGCCTTCGTCGAGGCGCAAGTGCTCGCCGTTCAAATGCACTTTTGGCTGCGGGGTAAACGGCGGAAAGCTGTATTGGTAATCGTCTTTCGGCGAATAGAACAGGTGATCGGCGAACCACGCTTCGTGGGCGATCCAGCCAACCAATGCCAGCACCAGCGGCAACCACCAGGCCACCAGCACACCGAGAGCGATCAACACGACCAGTGCGATCAACAGGCCGATGCGTTTATTGCGCCGGTGGCGCTTGAGCAATTGCTGTTTGCGGCTCATGGGCTGACTCATACGGTGAAGACCGGCACAGGATTGCACCAGCGATCCTTGTATTCACGGTCGGCACGACCGAAGGAAAAGCGCAGCGGCTTGTCCAGTGCCCGCGCATGCTCCCAGGCACTTTGCGTATTGAGGAAACTCAGGACGCTGCCGGGGCTGAATTCGCGGGTTTCAGGGTCGACGCCGCCGTTGATGTATTCGACGCTGATCCATTCCGGGGCTTCAACGCGATACACCAGTTGAATGGCAATCGGCGCGTCGTTGAGGAAGATCACCGAGCCGATCAACAATTCGCGCAGCAATTCGATGACTTCGGCCATGCGTGCCGCGCCAGTGGCCGGAAAACCCCAGCGACGCTGAAACAAGTCGCAGTAGATTGCTGCCAGTTCCGCACTCGAGAAGTCGCTGACCGGCCGCACCACACCGCCCGCCTCTTCCAGCAGGCGCAGTTCACGGCGCTGGTTGTAGCGAAACTTCTTCGACAGTTCTTCGGGGGTACGGGCCATGGCCAGTTGTTCGGTCTGCAACTTGAGGCCGCTGAAGCGGTTTTCGTTGAGCGCCGACAGGTAGCGTCCGCGATGGCGCAGCGGGGCCTGGGCATCGACGGCGGCCGGCAGGATCAGCTCGGCGTTGCCGAGGTCGAACAAGCCTTTCTTGCCGTTGCGCTTGAGCACGTCCTTGGACAAGGCCAGGTCGCGGCCCCAGGTCGGGATCGCGGCTTTGACGTCGCCCTGCTGCTCCCAGGCCAGATAACGCACCGGGATGCCGGCCAGATCCGCCAGACGCTCGACCACCATGGGATGAGTCGCGACGCTGCCGCCGAAACGCTGCCAGGCCTGTGCATAAGTTGAGGCGTCAACGGGCGACCAGCCACGTTCGCGCCAGCCTTGAAATCGGTTGAGCATCAGCCCCTCGGTGCCAGATCGGTAACTTGCGGCAAATGCCAGAAGGTGTCGCGTACAGCTCGGTCGGAGAAGCGCTCGCGCAGACGATCGACCATCATTTCGGCGCATTGACGACGCTGCTGCTCGTCCATGCCGGCCAGATGTTTCAGACCCTGGGCCAGATGCTCGGCGTCACCCAGCGGGAACAGAATGCCCACGCCTTCGACCACTTCCTTCGCCCCGCCACACGCCGTGGCCAGCAACGGCACGCCGGCGGCCATGGCCTCCAGCAGCACCATGCCAAACGGTTCGTGGTCGGAGCTCAAGGCAAACACATCGAATGCGCGGAAATAATTGCGCGCGTCCGGCACCTGGCCGAGGAACAACACGCGATCACCGATGCCCAGTTCACGGGCCAGTTCCTTGAGGTCTTGTTCCAGACGCCCTTTGCCGAGAATCACCAGTTGGCTGTTGGCCGGCAGACCGGGCAATGCCGCAGCAAAACCGTGCAGCAGCGTGGCCTGATCCTTGTCCGGGTGCAGACGACCGACGTTGCCGACAATGAACGCATCCGCTGACAGACCGAGGGTCTCGCGGGCTTCACGGGCCGACACCTGACTCATCTGCAACGCCGAGACATCGATGCGGTTGTAGAGGGTCTGGATGCGCGCCGCCGGCCATTTCGGCAGGCAACGGCGCATGTCGTCGCGCACTGCATCGGACACGCCGAGCAGGCTCAAACGCTTGCGGAAAATCTGCGCAAAAAGTTTGCGCGAGCCGCGTTTGTAATCGCCAAACGCGTGATGCACGCCAATCACCGGCAGCGAAGTGCCGAGCAAGGCGATGTAGATCGGCTTGAAGCGATGGGCGATGCAGAAACTGAAATTGCGTGAAGCGGCGATCTTGCGCAGATCGCCGATGGCGCCCAGCTTCAGGCCACGAATGGCCTTGGAGCTGTATTCCATGAACAACACTTCATCGGAGGCGCAGGCTGCGGCCACCTCGCTATCGGCGGCCCCGGTCAGAAAGACCGTGGTGACCCGATAACCGGTGCCCGCAAACAGGCTGGCGTATTGCCGTGCGCAGTCGAGGAACGGCCCGTCATAGCCGTGACAGAACTGCAGCACATGGCGTTCAGCCGAGCGTGTCATAAGCGTTTGCGCCTTCTTTGACCACCAGGATGTCTTCCATGATCAGGTATTGCAGATCCGAGCCGAAGAACATGTTCAGGGCGTCGGTCGGCGAGCAGATCATCGGTTCACCACGGCGGTTGAGCGAAGTGTTCAGGGAAACGCCGTTGCCGGTCAGCACTTCCAGCGCCTTCATCATGTCGTAGTAGCGCGGGTTGTATTCGCGCTTGAGCACCTGGGCCCGGGAAGTACCGTCTTCGTGGACGACTTCCGGCACGCGGGTTTTCCACTCTTCAGCCACTTCGAAGGTGAAGGTCATGAACGGCGCCGGGTGATCGATCTTGATCATCTGTGGCGCAACGGTGTCGAGCATCGACGGGCAGAAAGGCCTCCAGCGCTCGCGGAACTTGATCTGGTGGTTGATGCGGTCAGCCACGCCAGCCACGCTCGGGCAACCGATGATCGAACGACCACCCAGTGCGCGCGGACCGAACTCCATGCGGCCCTGGAACCAGGCCACCGGGTTGCCATCGACCATGATTTTGGCGATCTGCTCCGGCATGTTGTCGAGCTTGCGCCAGGTCGGCTTGTTCTCGTGACGGGCGCACGCGGCGATCACGTCTTCATTGCTGTACGACGGGCCGAGGTAGACGTGTTCCATCTTCTCGACCGGCACGCCACGGGCGTTGGACACATAGGCCGCTGCGCCGACTGCAGTGCCGGCATCGCCGGAGGCAGGCTGTACGAACAGTTCCTTGACGTCGTCGCGGGCGATGATTTTCTGGTTGAGCTTGACGTTCAACGCACAGCCGCCGGCGTAGGCCAGCTTGCCGGTTTCCTTGAGCACGTCGCCCAGGTAGTAGTCGATCATCTGCAGCGCGATTTTTTCGAACAGTGCCTGGATGCTGGCGGCGTAGTGGATGTACGGCTCGTCGGCGATGTCGCCTTCGCGCTTCGGACCCAGCCACTCGATCAGCTTCGGCGAGAAGTAGTAACCCTTGCCCTTCTCTTTATAGCGACGCAAGCCGATCACGTTGGCGTAGTCGGTGTTGATCACCAGCTCGCCGTTCTCGAACGAAGCCAGGCGCGAGAAATCGTATTTGCTGGCGTCGCCGTACGGCGCCATGCCCATGACCTTGAACTCGCCGTCCAGCATGTCGAAACCGAGGAACTCGGTGATCGCACCGTACAGGCCGCCGAGGGAGTCCGGATCGAAGAATTCCTTGATCTTGTGGATCTTGCCGTTTTCGCCGTAACCGAAGAAGGTCGTGGCGTACTCGCCCTTGCCGTCGATGCCGAGGATCGCGGTTTTCTCTTTGAAACCCGAGCAGTGATAGGCGCTGGAAGCGTGGGCCAGGTGGTGTTCAACCGGTTCGATCTTGATTTTCTTCGGATCGAAGCCCAGTTGCTCCAGGCACCAGACAATCTTGTTGCGATAGCGCTTGTAGCGACGGTTGCCCATCAGGATCGCGTCGAGTGCGCGGTCCGGGGCGTACCAGTAACGCTTGGCGTACTGCCAGCGAGCCTTGCCGAAAATGCTGATCGGGGCGAACGGAATCGCGACCACGTCAACGTCGGACGGCTTGATGCCTGCCTGCTCCAGGCAGAACTTCGCCGATTCGTAGGGCATGCGGTTCTTTGCATGTTTATCGCGTACGAAGCGCTCTTCCTCAGCCGCCGCGACCAGCTTGCCGTCGATGTACAGGGCTGCTGAAGGATCATGGCTAAGGGCGCCGGACAGGCCAAGAATCGTCAATGCCACAGGGGTCTAGCCTCTTTAGTCTGCATTCAGGCGCGATGCGCCTTGAAAAATGATGTGCCCTCGCACCGGGCGAGAGACAGCTAAAGGGCGGGATTATAGCGTAAACGTGGCGGGAATGACCCTGTGCGAATTGCCCCATGTCGTTCAACCTACTGAACCCTTGTCCATCGGCCTATCCACGGCCTGGTCGCCAATAAACACTGATATTCCCGTCCACCGTCTGGCGATAGATCGTGTACGGCAGAAAAGCCGTATCGAACACACCGGACAGGGTCAGATCGAGCAGGACAACCGGCACCAGAATGCCGGTAGGATCGGGCGGCGCGTGCAGCAGGCAGAAATCGTGGGCGAGTCCGCTGTAGATACGCGGAATCGACTGACAGTAGGTCTTCTGTTTACGCAGGCCGCGCGTGGCGTCTTCATCGTCCTGCAGCACCGTAACGGCGGTGCCGCAGCCGGACAGTGCCAGGGAAAATGCGCCGATAGTGATAGCGTTTTTGATGCTCAAGATTTGCCCTCCGGGAACGTCGGGGCAAACTAGCATCGGGGTTTTGCAAGGGGCAGTTCATGGGTTCCGGGAAGGCCGTAGGACAAGTCACAAGGATTTGTCGCCACATGCCTCACCCGGATCCAACTGCAGAAATGTCTTACGCGCTGGCGAAAACAATCACGCAGTGCCCGCTACATCTTTGGGCAACCGCTGATCAATCACCTGATACAGCGCGCTGCTCTCAGGCCAGTTGCGCATGAAGCGCGCACGATCCCGGGCATAGGCCGGAGCGAAGCTGCCCAACGAGCCGTGCTGACACATCGAATCCAGATCTATCAGCGCCCAGCGATCTTCCTGCCAGAACAGGTTATGCCCCTTGAAGTCGCCATGGCTGATGCGTTCGGCGATCAACCGCGCAAACAGCTGATCCAGCGCCTGCAACTCGCTTTCCGGCGCCGCACCGCTTTCAACGTACGGCGCAAAGCGCTCGATGATGTCCGGCCCGGCCAGATGTTCGGTGATCAGATAGGCCTTGCTGCGCAGCCAGAGAAAACGGGTTTCCAGCACCGCCAACGGTTTTGGCGTGGCGATGCCGAGGAAGGCCAGACGATTGCCTTCGCGCCAGGAATGCCAGGCGCGGCTTGGACGCCAGAAGCGCTTGAGCCAATGGGCAAAATTCTTGATGTTGTAACGCTTGATCACCAGAGGACGCCCGGCAACCTCGACTTTGCCGACACTGGCCGCGCCGCCGGTCTTGTACAGATGGCCCTGATCGAGCAAGGCATCGGCCTGCGCCAGCACCGGCAACATCGCGGGCTCTTCCTCACGACGAATCGAGCGCAGACCGAACGCGCCGCGCTTGACGCTGAACAGCGTGCACTCACGACCGACCTTGATCAGGTAATCCTTCAAGCGCCAGGCGCGCACCTTGTCGATCTGCTTTTGCAAGGCTTCCAGCGGCAGCGCGTGTTCGCTGTTGCTCAGCAGGTAATACACCAACAATTCTTCGGTGAACGGCTCGAGCGACTTGGGCAACTGGGCGAAGAACACTCCGAGGTTTTCCAACACTTTCTGCCGGGACAACGGCTGGCCGGCGTTTTCCGCACAGATACCTGCGCCATCGATCAGATACAGCTGACCGCCGTGGCGCAGCAGGTTGTCCAGGTGCAGGTCTTCCTGCCACAGGCCTTTGCCGTGCAATTGACCGATGGCGCCAAGCGCTTCGGCCAGCACCGCCGATTGTTCGTCGGCCAGCACCGGCAAGGATTCGACCTTGTTCCAGGCATCGCCGAGGCTTTCGGCGCCTTTGAGGAGCTCGAACAGCAGCCAGCCACCCTCGCCGTCCTTCAGGCCGTCGGCCAGCAACAACGGCGTGGTCATGCCCTGGGCGGCGAGCAGTTTCACGCCCTCCAGCTCACGCTGAAAATGCCGCGCTGCCTTGCTACCGACCAGCAATTTGGCCAGCACCGGACGCCCGCGCCACACACCGGCACCGACGTAACGCTGCCCCGGCAACACCCGCAGCAGACTGAGCAACTGCAAATCGGCAACGCCCGCCGCATCCGCGAGCGAAACCGTCAACGGCAGACTCGGCGTGCGCCCGGCATTTTTCAAGTCGGACAACTGCATCAGCGGGTCTCCTTGCGACTGCGCCGCGCGGTCAGCCGCGTGATCCAGCTGTCGACCAGCGAACTGTCCGTCGATTGATCGAGATACGCCGCCAGCAGCTCACGCAATTGCGCCTCGCTCCACTCCGGCGCACGGCGCAGCAGCGGTTCCAGATCCTTGACCCGGTCACGCATGCCGAACAGCAACGGGCGGGTCTTTTCCAGGTCGATCAACTGCGCCTGATAGCCATCGCTCTCGGCGCGCAGGAAAATGTGTTTTGGATAAAAGCAGCCGTGCACCTGACGCATACCGTGCAGATGACGCGCCAACAGGCCGCAAGCCTTGAGAATCGCCGACTGCTGCGCGGCATCGAGATCCGACCAGCGCTGCAACAGCGAATCGAGATCATCCCAGCCCTCCAGCGCGCGGGTCAGCAGGATCGCACGGACTTCACCGTTGACCTTGCGCTCACCGAAGAACGCCGCCTGCAACGCCGGAATGCCCAGCTTGTTGTAACGACTGATATTGCGAAATTCCCGGGCGAAGGTCGGCTCGCCGAATGGCGCGTGCAAGGTGCGAGTCAGGTAATTGCACTGGCGCTTGAGGTAATAGCCATGCCCTTCCAGCTCCAGACGAAACACGCTGCTCCAGCCGCCGCCATCGGTGTTGGGCTCATCCACGGCGTCGAGTTGCTTGGACCACAGCGCATCGAACGTGCCGAGACCGTGGCGCTCCAGCAGCGCACGATCTTCAGCGGCCAGAAAATCAGTCATTCGCGTCCCTCGAAAAATCTCACCACGTGGCGAATCCGTTGCTTGTCGGCGGCATTGAGCCGTTCACGCCGGCGATATTGCAGGTAAAAGCGCAGGCGCTGGGTGTTCGACAGGTGATACTTGGCCACCTTGTCGAGACAGGCCAGATCCTTGGTGATCCGGTACTTGAGCCAGAAGCCGCGCCAGAAATCGCCGTTCGGGCAATCGATCAGAAACAGCTGCGCCTGATCGTCGATCAGCAGGTTGCGCCACTTCAGATCGTTATGAGTGAAGCGGTGGTCGTGCATGACACGCGTGTAACCGGCCAGTTGCCGGCTGACGCCGTCGACCCAGGCACGATCCTTGAGCTTGGGATCGTTGCGCTCGGCCAGTGCCGACAGGTCTTCGGTGCGCGGCAGTTCCCGGGTAATCATCGCCCCGCGATCGTAGGCCATGCCGTTGCGCTCCAGGCCCCACGCCACCACTTCGGCGGTGGGAATGCCCCACTTGGCGAAGCGCTTGAGGTTCTGCCATTCCATCTTCACCCGGGGTTTGCCCAGATAACGCCGCAGACCCTTGCCGGCACCGCTGTAGCGCTTGACGTAATAGTTGACGCCATTGAGCTGCACGCGAATGACTTCGGACAATGGATCGCGAGTCAGGCGCTCGCCCTGAAGGGCAAATACCGCTTCGAGGCTACCGAAATGCTGCGCAAGTTCACTGTACTCAGGCTCCAGATTCCAACCCGCCATCAGAGCGCATCCCCGTAACGCTGTTTGCGCGCATAGAGTTTGTTGGCCTTGCCTTCGAGCCAGCTCAGCAACGGCGCTTCTTCGGCCAGGATCTGGCGCAGCGGTTGCTGGAAGTAGCCTTTGAGGAAACGCAGCTTGTCGCGGCGGGTCAGGCCGATATCCAGCGCGGAAAAGTACAGCGCCGCCAGATCCTTGTTGCGCCAGCGCTGGGTGATCGCCGGGCGGGTCTGGGCGCGGTGCAGATCGATCACCGAGAGTTTGAAATCCTCCGGGGTCACCGGTTTGTCGGTATGCAGCAGGAAGTGGCAGATGTAGCAGTCGCGGTGGTTGACCCCGGCGCGGTGCATCATGCCGGTCATGCGCGCGACCTCGGCGATCAGCGCCCGCTTGAGTTTCGGCTGCGGCGGTTGCTTGACCCAGTCGATGCTGAAGTCTTCGAGACTGATGGTCGGCGCCAGCTCTTCGGTGACGATGAACGAATGCTGATCCGCCGGGTTGCTGCCCTTCTCGCCGTACGCGACGGCGGTCATGGTCGGCACGCCGACTTCCTGCAGACGCTGGATTGCCTTCCATTCCTGACCCGCACCGAGCACCGGCAGCTTGGCGGTCAGCAGGTTCTTGAAGATCTCGCCCCAACCGATGCCCCGGTGGATCTTGACGAAAAAGCCATTGCCGTCGACTTCCGTGCGTAACGTCCGGCGGGCTTCCAGCTCGCGGTACACCTCGCCCTGCAAGCCCTCGACCTCGGCGAACGGATCGCGTCCGGCCCACAGGCTCTTGAACGGTTCAGCCAGCATCAACTTCATTTAAGCGTGCTCCGCCAGAATCACATCGGCCGCGTGCTGCGGCATGCTGTAGAGGTCGGCCGTCTCGGCGAAGGCCAGACCGTTGCGGCTCCAGGCCGCCCGTGCAGCGTCGTCGTTCAACATGTCAGTCAGGTATTGCGTCAGTTGCGCCTGATCGAACGGCTCGTCCAGCACTCGCCCGGCGTCGGCCTCGGCGATGTAATGGGCGTAACCGCAGACCGCGCTGACCAGCACCGGCAACCCGGCGACCAGCGCCTCAAGCAGCACCGTGCCGGTGTTTTCGTTGTACGCCGGGTGGATCAGCAGATCGGCGCCGAGCAGGAAACGCGGGATATCACTGCGCCCCTTGAGGAACGTCACGTTGTCGCCCAGGCCCAGCGTCGCACTCTGCATCTGGAACAATTTGGGGTCATCCTGGCCGATTACAAACAGCCGGGTGCGTTTCTTCAGCTCGGCGGGCAATGCGGCCAGCGCTTTCAGGCTGCGATCGACACCCTTGGTCTTGAACCCGGAACCGATCTGCACCAGCAGCAGTTCGTCGTCCTTCAGATTGAATTCGGCGCGGAAACCGGCGCGAATCTGGTCGGCATCCGCAGGACGGCGGCGATCCTGGGCGATGCCAGGCGGCAGCAGGTGGAAGCGCTCAAGTGGCGTGTCGTAATACTTGATGAACAGCGGCTGCTGCACTTCGGAAATCATCAGCACTTCGGTCTTCGCGTCTTTGGCGAACACCGCACGCTCGTATTCGGCGAAGTGGCGGTAGCGGCCCCAGCGGCGATACAGCGAATGGCGCAGGTTCTGCGCCTTGTCTTCGAAGCAGCCGTCGGCGGCGTAGTAGACGTCCAGCCCCGGCATCTTGTTGAAGCCGATCAGGCGATCCACCGGGCGCCTGGCCAGGTCCGCTTCCATCCACGCGCTGAGCTTTTCGTTGCGCCGGTGATTGAAGAACGCCTTGACCGGCGCCACCAGCACTTCGAAACCGGGCGGCACGTCGCCTTCCCAGATCAGGGTGTAGACGCGGATCTGGTGCCCGCGCTTCTGGCATTCGAGGGCGATGCGCATGAAGTCGCGCTGCAAACCGCCGAACGGAAAATATTTGTACAGGACAAAAGCCAATTGCATCAGCGCAGCTCCTCAGCCATCAACAACGTGCTCAGTCGGCTGGCAACACGCTCGGGATTCAGACGCGTGAAGCACAGGGGCCACTCGCGTTTCAGGTCAAACTGACGGGCATCCTGCGCGGTCGGTTGATAGGTACATTTCTTTTGCAGGCACGGCGCGCAAGGGAAATCGCTGCCGAGGTGAATCTGCAGCTTGCCGTAGGCGCCGGTCAGGCCCGGATTGGTCGGGCCGAACAGGGAAATCGTCGGCACATCCAGTGCCGCAGCCAGATGGCCGAGACCGGTGTCCACCGCGACGCAGGCCTGGGCGCCGGCGAGCACCTTGCCGACCCCGGCCAGGTTCAGCTTCGGCAGCACTTCGGCGTGTTTGAAACCGGCGGCGATGCGCTCGGCCCGGGCTTTCTCCAGCGGGTTGCCCCACGGCAGCTTGATCCCGACGCCGAGGTAACCGACCCGCTCGGTCAGCTCGCGCCAGTAGGCTTCCGGCCAGTGTTTGGTGTCCCAAGTGGTGCCGTGGAGGAACACCACGTAGGCATTCTTGCGCGGCAACTCGACCAGACGCTCGACATTGAGGCCGTAATCGCCCAGACCTTTGGGCAAGTCATAGCCCAAGGCGATAGCGAACAACTGGCGCACACGCTCGACAGCGTGCTGCCCACGGGCCACCGCCAGTTTGCGGTCATAAAAGCGCGCGGCGATCGGCTCGCGGGCCGAGCCCTTGTCAAGACCGGCCACCGGCGCTTTGACGTAGCGGGTCAGCCAGGCGCTTTTCAGCAGGCCTTGAGCGTCGATCACCAGGTCATATTTGTTCGCCCGAACGGATTGCTTGAAGCGTTTCCACTCGCCGCTGGTGATGGTTTTCCAGATGTTCTTGCGCCAGCGGCGGATCGCCACCGGAATCACTTTGCCTACGGCCGGGTGCCAGGTCGGAATCTCGGCGAAGCCTTCTTCCACCACCCAGTCGAACTTGATCCCGGGAATCGCCCGGGCGGCGTCGGTCAGCGCCGGCAACGCGTGAATCACGTCGCCCAGCGATGAAGTCTTGATCAGCAATACCCGCAAGTTAATGAACCTCGACCACAGAGCCCTGCAAGCGCTGCAAGGCATCGTTGACCGCGTCCGGCATCAGCTGGCGCAGGCAGTTGTAATGGCCAAAACGGCAGGTGCGGTCGAAGCAAGGGCTGCAATCGAGGCCCAGACGGACGATTTCCACGTGCTCGGCCAACGGCGGGGTGAAACCCGGCGAGGTCGAACCGTAGACCGCCACCAACGGGCGATTCAGCGCAGCGGCCACGTGCATCAGGCCGGAATCGTTGGAGACCACCGAATCGGCGCAGGACATCAGGTCGATGGCCTCGGCCAGCGAGGTGCCGCCACTGAGGTTCACGGACTCTTCACGCAGGCCCGGAATCAGCCGCGCGCGAATGTCTTCGCCGACCGCGTGATCGTTCTTCGAGCCGAACAGCCAGACCTGCCAGCCTTCGCGGATGCGCGCCTCGGCGACCTTGGCGTAATGCTCCGACGGCCAGCGTTTGGCCTCACCGAATTCGGCGCCGGGGCACAGCACCAGCACCGGGCGATCGAGGGTCAGATCGAACTTGGCCAATGCAGCCTCGCGGGTCACCGGATCGATCTGCAGACTCGGGCGCGGATAAGGTTTCGGCAGCTCGGAGTTCGGCTCGTAGGCCAGCGCCATGAAACGCTCGATCATCAGCGGATAACGTTCTTTATCCAGCGTGCGCACGTCATTGAGCAGGCCGTAGCGGAATTCGCCGCGCCAGCCGGTGCGTTTCGGGATGCCGGCGAAGAACGGCACCAGCGCCGACTTCAGCGAGTTCGGCAACAGGATCGCCTGGTCGTACTGGCCGGCCAGGGATTTGCCGATCCGCCGACGGGTCGCCAGCTCCAGCGCGCCGTGGCCGAGCGGGAAGCTCAAGGCCTTGCGCACTTCGGGCATGCGTTCGAGGATCGGCCGGCTCCACTCGGGGGCCAGCACGTCGATTTCGCACTGCGGGTGGCGCTGCTTGAGACACTGAAACAGTGTCTGCGCCATCACCATGTCACCGACCCAACTGGGCCCAACGATCAGAATATTCATGTGGTTTCCATAAACGAACCGGGGAGGCTTTACGCCTCCCCGCTCGAGAATCAGCTTAGCCCCAGCTCACGCCAGATCCGCATCACCTGCCGCCGTTCGTCTGCGAACTGATCGCCCGGTATCACCCCGGCGTCCTTCTGCAAGGCCTGCCGGTGGGCGGCGGAACGATAGGCCTTGTAGGCCTCGCGCAACAGGCTGGCGTCTTCGGCCGGCATCAGCCCTTCGTGCTCCAGCTCTTCCAGAATGCGGATATTGTCCGTCCAGCGCAGCAACGGCGGGTGGGTCTGCGACCACGCCAGAGCCGCGTATTGCACCATAAATTCAATATCGACGATACCTCCGGCGTCCTGCTTGAGGTCGAACGGCGCCGTGGCCTCGAAGGCATTCGCCCCGGTACCGGCGGCAGTGCTCTTGCTGCCGAGGTTGTCGCGCATCTTGGCGCGCATCTCGCTCACTTCCTGTTGCAGTTTCGCCAGATCCCGCACTTTGCCCAGCACTTGGGCCCGGACGTTCTCGAACGCCTGGCCGACATCCTTGCTGCCCACCAGCACCCGCGCCCGCACCAGCGCCTGATGTTCCCAGGTCCAGGCTTCATTTTCCTGATAGCGCGCAAACGCGCCGAGCGAACTGACCAGCAGCCCGGATGCTCCGGAAGGACGCAGGCGCATGTCCACTTCGTACAGCTGACCGGAGTTGGTCTGTGCCGTCAGCAAGTGAATGATCCGCTGGCCGAGCCGGGTGAAGAACTGCGTGCCATCGATGGGTTTCGGGCCATCGGTTTCGGCCTGCTGATCGCCATCGTGGATGAACACCAGATCCAGATCCGAACCATGCCCCAACTCGATCCCGCCGACTTTCCCGTAACCGACAATGATGAAGCCGGGATCGCACAGCGTGCCATCGGTGCGCAGCGGCGTGCCGTACTTGGCCACGGTCTGGCGCCAGGCCAGGGCCAGCACTTGCTCAAGAATCGCTTCGGCCAGCCAGGTCAGGTAATCGCTGACTTTCATCAACGGCAGGCTGCCGGCGATTTCCGAGGCGGCAACACGCAAGCGGTGCGCCAGTTTGAAATGGCGCAGCGCTTCCATCTGTTGTTCGAGGTCGTCTTCCGGGATCCGCGTCAGGCGCTCGCGCAACTCGGCGGCCAGTTCCGGCGCCAGCGGCGGCTTGAACAGCCGGCCTTCGTTGAGCAATTCATCAAGCAGCAACGGGAAGCGGGTGATCTGCTCGGCGATCCACGGACTGGCGGCGCACAGCGTCAGCAAACGCCGCAGCGCGCCGGGGTTTTCCGTCAGCAGCACCAAATAAGCCGAGCGCCGGGCTACCGCTTCGACCAGCGGCAACACCCGCTCGAGCACCAGATCGGGATTTTCATGCTCCACCGCCTGGGCGAGCAGGCGCGGAATAAAGGCATCGAGACGTTCGCGGCCCAGACGCTGCATCGCCCGCAACTGCGGACTGGCGCGCAAGCTCGCCAGTGCCTTCAGGGCCTTGGTCGCGTCGGCGAAACCGCCCTCCTCCAGCTGGCGACAGGCCGCTTCTTCGTCTTGAGCCTCTTCCCACAGCGGCAGCCATTCACCGCCGACCACCACTTCGCTCTCAACGCCTTCGTCCTCATCGGGATCGGCGATCACTTGCGCAAAGTGCCAAGCCACCCGGCCGCGCCAGAACATCAGCTTCTCGTGGAACGCTTCCCAGTCGGCGAAACCGAGCATGAACGCGATTCGCGCCTGATCCTGAGCGCTGTCCGGCAGCATCTGGGTCTGACGGTCAGCAATCGCCTGGATCGCGTGTTCGGTGTAACGCAGGAATTCGTAACCTTCGCGCAGTTCGCTGATCACCGCTGGCGGCAGATAGCCCTGCCCTTCAAGCGTGCTCAACACCTTTAATAGAGGGCGCTGCTGCAGACTCAGGTCGCGGCCGCCGTGAATCAGTTGAAAGGCCTGGGCGATGAACTCGACTTCGCGGATACCGCCGGAGCCCAGCTTGATGTTGTCGGCCATGCCCTTGCGCCGCACTTCCTGCTGGATCAGTTGCTTCATGGTGCGCAGCGCTTCGATCGCCGAGAAGTCCAGATAGCGCCGGTAAACGAACGGTCGCAGCATTTCCTGCAACTGCTCGCCCGCCACCTGATCGCCGGCCACCACTCGCGACTTGATCATCGCGTAGCGTTCCCAGTCGCGGCCCTGATCCTGGTAATACTGCTCCAGCGCATTGAAGCTCAGCACCAGCGCGCCGGACGAGCCGTACGGGCGCAGGCGCATGTCGACGCGGAATACAAAACCGTCGACGGTGATCGGGTCGAGTGCCTTGATCAGACGCTGGCCGAGGCGGATGAAAAATTCCTGGTTGTCCAGCGGGCGCTTCACGCCGACGGTTTCGCCGCCCTCGGGGTAAGCGAAGATCAGGTCGATGTCCGAAGACAGGTTCAGCTCGACCGCGCCGAGCTTGCCCATGCCGAGGATGACCATCTGCTGCGGTTCGCCGCTGCGCCGGCCGGTCGGTGTGCCGAACTGGTCGCAATGGCGGCGGTACAACCATTGATAGGCCTGATCGATGCTGGCGTCGGCCATGTCCGAGAGATCGCGGCAGGTCTGCACCAGATCGGCCTGGCGGTTGAGGTCGCGCCAGATGATCCGCACCTGATGCCGGGTGCGCTGGCGACGCAGGGCTCGGCCCAGTTCATCTTCGGTCTGGGCGAGGCTGACGGCGGCGGCGATCTGCGCGCACAACTCACCTTTGGCGAACGGCCGGTCCAGCTCACCGGACTGCACCAGCGACAACAACATCAAAGGGTCACGAACGCTCTGTTCAATGACGAAATCGCTGGCGGCGCTGACGCGGGCGAACTGCGCCCAGCGTTCCGGCGTCCAGGTGGAGAAGCCAAGATCATCTTCAAGTCCGGCGACGGCCGCACGGAACGACTGCTCCGATCGGCTGACCAACGGCAGGAGAATGGCGGGCAGTTCGGCAAGCGCGGGCAGGGTCATGGTCTATCCTTGATCGGCGTGTAAATGGCCGCTTGTAGTGATGATTGAAAAACCGCTACGCGAAGGACTGTCGAACAAAAGTGAGAAATAGCTGAAATTTCTTTTTCTTTGGCAGCCAGCATCAAACTTTCACCTTTTTCGGATGGCTAAAGACCAACCTTAACGATTATTCTCACAACGCAGCCGGAGGCCACAAGCCTTTCATCTGTAGTTTTACTACTCGTCTATACATTCGAAAGGCTGAAATGCCGGATGATTTGTAGTAAAACTACACGCCGCCGGAACAACCTGTCGGCAATCCAAGAATTTTAAATCGTCTGCCCACAAGGCCAGTCGCAAACTCAGGCAACCGATTCTGGAAGCCTTTCCGCCCTGGAGCAAGCCATGCAAGACCTCGATCCCGTCGAAACCCAGGAATGGCTGGACGCCCTGGAATCGGTTCTCGACAAAGAAGGCGAAGACCGTGCTCACTATCTGATGACCCGTATGGGTGAACTGGCGACCCGCAGCGGTTCGCAGCTCCCTTACGCCATCACCACGCCTTACCGCAACACGATCCCCGTTACCCACGAAGCACGCATGCCTGGCGACCTGTTCATGGAACGCCGCATTCGCTCGCTGGTACGCTGGAACGCGATGGCCATGGTAATGCGTACGAACCTGAAAGATTCTGACCTGGGTGGTCACATCTCCAGCTTCGCTTCCAGTGCGACCCTGTACGACATCGGCTTCAACTACTTCTTCCAGGCCCCGACCGACGAACACGGCGGCGACCTGATCTACTTCCAGGGCCACACCTCGCCAGGCGTTTACGCCCGTGCATTCATGGAAGGCCGCATCACCGAAGACCAGATGAACAACTTCCGCCAGGAAGTCGACGGTCAGGGCCTGTCGTCCTACCCGCACCCTTGGCTGATGCCTGACTTCTGGCAGTTCCCGACCGTTTCGATGGGTCTGGGCCCGATCCAGGCGATCTACCAGGCTCGCTTCATGAAGTACCTGGAACACCGCGGCTTCATCCAGCCGGGCAAACAGAAAGTCTGGTGCTTCCTGGGCGACGGCGAGTGCGACGAGCCGGAATCCCTGGGCGCCATTTCCCTGGCCGGCCGCGAGAAGCTGGACAACCTGATCTTCGTCATCAACTGCAACCTGCAGCGCCTCGACGGCCCGGTTCGCGGCAACGGCAAGATCATCCAGGAACTCGAAGGCGTGTTCCGCGGTGCTCAGTGGAACGTGACCAAAGTCATCTGGGGCCGTTTCTGGGATCCACTGCTGGCAAAAGACGTCGACGGCATCCTGCAACGTCGCATGGACGAAGTCATCGACGGCGAGTACCAGAACTACAAAGCCAAAGACGGCGCGTTCGTTCGTGAACACTTCTTCAACACGCCAGAACTCAAGGCGATGGTTGCTGATCTGTCCGACGACGAGATCTGGAAACTCAACCGTGGCGGCCACGACCCGTACAAGGTGTACGCGGCGTACCACGAAGCGGTCAACCACAAAGAACAACCGACCGTCGTCCTGGCCAAGACCATCAAGGGTTACGGTACCGGTGCGGGCGAAGCGAAGAACACCGCGCACAACACCAAGAAAGTCGACGTCGACAGCCTGAAGCTGTTCCGCGACCGCTTCGACATCCCGGTGAAAGACGAAGAGCTGGAAAACCTGCCGTTCTTCAAGCCGGAGCCAAACAGCGCCGAAGCCCGTTACCTGGCCGAGCGTCGTGCCGCACTGGGCGGTTTCGTGCCTCAGCGTCGTGCACAGAGCTTCAGCGTACCGACTCCGGATCTGGACACCCTCAAGGCGATCCTCGACGGTTCCGGCGACCGTGAAATTTCCACCACCATGGCGTTCGTGCGGATCCTCGCGCAACTGGTCAAGGACAAGGAAATCGGCCCGCGCATCGTTCCGATCATCCCGGACGAAGCCCGTACCTTCGGTATGGAAGGCATGTTCCGTCAGCTGGGCATCTACTCGTCCGTCGGCCAGCTCTACGAGCCAGTCGATAAAGACCAGGTGATGTTCTACAAGGAAGACCAGAAAGGTCAGATCCTTGAAGAAGGCATCAACGAAGCAGGCGCCATGAGTTCCTTCATCGCCGCCGGTACTTCGTACTCCAGCCACAACCAGCCAATGCTGCCGTTCTACATCTTCTACTCGATGTTCGGCTTCCAGCGTATCGGCGATCTGGCATGGGCCGCTGGCGACAGCCGTACCCGTGGCTTCCTGATCGGCGGCACCGCCGGCCGTACCACCCTGAACGGTGAAGGTCTGCAGCACGAAGACGGTCACAGCCACCTGCTGGCTGCCACCATCCCGAACTGCCGCACCTACGATCCGACCTACGGCTACGAGCTGGCGGTGATCATTCAGGACGGCATGAAGAAGATGACCGAAGAGCAACAGGACATCTTCTATTACATCACCGTGATGAACGAGTCCTACCAGCAGCCAGCCATGCCGGCCGGTGCCGAAGAAGGCATCAAGAAAGGCATGTACCTGCTGGAAGAAGACACCCGCGATGCGGCGCACCACGTACAGCTGATGGGCTCCGGCACCATCCTGCGTGAAGTCCGTGAAGCGGCGAAGATTCTGCGTGAAGAGTTCAACATCGGCGCCGATGTGTGGAGCGTCACCAGCTTCAACGAACTGCGTCGCGACGGCCTGGCCGTAGAGCGCAGCAACCGTCTGAAACCTGGCCAGAAGCCTAAGCGCAGCTACGTCGAAGAATGCCTGAGCGGCCGTAAGGGTCCGGTCATCGCGTCTACCGACTACATGAAACTGTTCGCCGAGCAGATCCGTCAGTGGGTACCGTCCAAGGAATTCAAAGTCCTGGGCACCGACGGTTTCGGCCGCAGCGACAGCCGCAAGAAACTGCGTCATTTCTTCGAAGTCGACCGTCATTTCGTGGTGTTGGCAGCCCTGGAAGCACTGGCTGACCGTGGTGATATCGAACCTAAAGTCGTGGCCGAGGCCATCACCAAGTTCGGCATCGACCCGGAAAAACGCAACCCACTGGACTGCTGAGGAGAAACTCTGTGAGCGAACTCATTCGCGTACCTGACATCGGCAGCGGTGAAGGTGAAGTAATCGAACTGTTTGTGAAGGTCGGCGACCGTATCGAAGCCGACCAGAGCATCCTGACCCTGGAATCGGACAAGGCCAGCATGGAAGTGCCGGCCCCAAAGGCTGGCGTCATCAAGAGCCTGAAAGTGAAGCTGGGCGATCGCCTGAAAGAAGGCGACGAACTGCTGGAACTGGAAGTCGAGGGTGCCGCAGCTGCGGCCCCTGCTCCGGCTGCTGCGCCTGCCGCCAAGGCTGAAGCTGCACCGGCTGCCGCTCCTGCACCGGCTGCTCCAGCTGCTGCCCCTGCTGCCGCTTCGGTTCAGCAAGTGCACGTGCCGGACATCGGTTCGTCGGGCAAGGCCCAGATCATCGAGATCCAGGTCAAGGTCGGCGACACCGTCGAGGCTGATCAGTCGCTGATCACCCTGGAATCCGACAAGGCGAGCATGGAAATCCCGTCGCCTGCCGCTGGCGTGGTCAAGGCCATCAGCGTCAAGTTGAACGACGAAGTCGGCACCGGCGACCTGATCCTGGATCTGGAAGTGGCGGGTGCTGCGGCCCCTGCTGCTGCCGCTCCGGCCCAGGCTGCTGCTCCGGCCGCTGCGGCTGCACCAGCACCGGCCGCCGCGCCAGCTGCACCGGTTGCCGACAGCGTTCAGGACATCCACGTTCCGGACATCGGTTCGGCCGGCAAGGCCAAGATCATCGAAGTGCTGGTCAAGGCTGGCGACAGCGTTGAAGCCGACCAGTCGCTGATCACCCTGGAATCCGACAAGGCGAGCATGGAAATCCCGTCGCCTGCCGCTGGCGTGGTGGAAAGCGTTTCCATCAAGCTGGACGACGAAGTCGGCACCGGCGACCTGATCCTCAAGCTGAAAGTCAAAGGTGCCGCTCCAGCTGCTGCCCCGGCTCCAGCTGCCGCTGCTGCTCCGAGCGCTCCGGCGCCGGCCGCTGCTGCTCCGGCTGCCGCTGCACCTGCTGCTGCCGCTCCGGTTGCTGCGCCAGCCAAGCCAGGCGCCAAAGTTCACGCCGGCCCTGCCGTGCGTCAACTGGCTCGCGAGTTCGGCGTCGAACTGAGTGCTGTCGGCGCCAGCGGTCCGCACGGTCGCATCCTGAAAGAAGACGTGCAGGTTTACGTCAAAGCCATGATGCAGAAGGCCAAGGAAGCACCGGCCGCTGCCGCTGGCGCAACCGGTGGCGCGGGCATCCCGCCGATTCCGGTCGTCGACTTCAGCCGTTTCGGCGAAATCGAAGAAGTGCCGATGACCCGCCTGATGCAGGTCGGTGCTGCCAACCTGCACCGCAGCTGGCTGAACGTGCCGCACGTAACGCAATTCGACTCGGCGGATATCACCGAGCTGGAAGCGTTCCGCACCGCACAGAAAGCTGTCGCAGAGAAGGCCGGCGTCAAGCTGACCATCCTGCCGCTGCTGCTCAAGTCCTGCGCACACCTGCTCAAGGAACTGCCGGACTTCAACAGCTCGCTGGCACCAAGCGGCAAGGCGATCATCCGCAAGAAATACGTGAACATCGGCTTCGCCGTCGACACCCCGGATGGCCTGCTGGTACCGGTCATCAAGAACGTCGACCAGAAGAGCCTGCTGCAACTGGCCGCCGAGGCCGCTTCCCTGGCGGAAAAAGCCCGGACCAAAAAGCTCTCGTCGGACGAGATGCAAGGCGCCTGCTTCACCATTTCCAGCCTCGGCCACATTGGCGGCACCGGCTTCACGCCGATCGTCAACGCGCCGGAAGTGGCGATCCTCGGTGTTTCCAAGGCAACCATCCAGCCAGTCTGGGACGGCAAAGCCTTCCAGCCGAAACTGATGCTGCCACTGTCGCTGTCCTATGATCACCGTGTGATCAACGGCGCCGCTGCTGCACGCTTCACCAAGCGTCTGAGCGACCTGCTGGCGGACATCCGCACCATCCTGCTGTAAAGCGCTCGGCCCTCCGGCAACGGAGGGCCGATCGTGTTCCACGTTTTCGAGCGCCACACGCTCGTACCTCAACCCCGTCAGTTTGGCGGGGCTTTTTTTTGCCTGAAATAACTGTCGCCCGAACTTTTCCCACAACTTGCGCTGATATAAGCCACGACTCGAGTCCACTTCCTGTCGATATTTTTCAGCAACAGGCAACTAACCTTGGCGCATCAAAGTTGCACCAACCAGCCGGGTAACTTTATCAATCACCAACATTTATTCGAATGGACTCGAACATGCTGAAACCTACTGTCGGCCCGATCATTGGCTACACGACAACTAATCAGGTGCGGATCTTTATTCGCGGCGGACTGCAGCATAACGCTGCCGTATTTGCCGGCATTCGCTATCGGATATTGGATTCGAAACAATGGCAGACGGGCCAGTTTGTAAAACTGGATTCGACCCGCGACATGACTGAAGTGCTGGTGCTCGATCATTTGCAGGACGACACCGACTACGAATACCAGACCGGCTGGTTCAGCCCGATGAGTCCCGTCCACAGTGTGGATAGCGTGGCGGAGTTACCGCTGCAATGGCCACGGGAAACGTATCGCCTGCGCACCCGCAGCCATCAGCCCTTGCAGCCGCGCGCTTATATCCTCGGTTCCTGCCGCTACTTGCGCATGACCGCCGGCATCCCGGTTCTTCCGCATCTGGGCGACCGGATTTTCGCGTCGATCAGTCAATTGATCGAAGGCGCACAACCGGCGATCAGCGCCATCATGATGTGTGGCGATCAAATCTACGCTGATGATTTGAACCTGTTCGCACCGGATCGCGGCTATGAAGAGTTCATCGCAAAGTATCGTACGGCGTTTTCCCTGCCCAATATTCGACGACTGATGTCGGAGACTTCGACTTACATGATTCTAGATGATCATGAAATAGAAGATAACTGGCCAATGAA
This sequence comes from Pseudomonas sp. B707, assembly GCF_022496685.1. Taxonomy (NCBI): domain Bacteria; kingdom Pseudomonadati; phylum Pseudomonadota; class Gammaproteobacteria; order Pseudomonadales; family Pseudomonadaceae; genus Pseudomonas; species Pseudomonas sp. B707. Next base: position 281,700 of record NZ_WTVE01000036.1, read on the forward strand.
CGCCAACGAGTCCGATGAAATACTGTTCAGCAATGCGATGAAGGCTTACGAACTCTATCAAGTCAGTCATAGCCCGGCTTACTCCGCAACAACTAACGGCACAATCGACCGTACTTCACTGAAACACTACTGGTATCAATTCAGCGACGGCGATATCGAATGGTTTGTAACGGACAGTCGAACTCGCCGCAACTTGTCGGCCGAGAACCGCCGCATCCTCGATGAAGAACAGGAACAAGCCTTGTGCAATTGGCTGGTGAAGAGCCCGGCGAGGGTCAAGTTCGTGGTCACCAGTGTCATGTTCTACCCCGACCGCAAAATGAACGGCGATGATGCCTGGGCAGGCTTCCCCGAACAGCGCCTGCGCCTGCTGGAAACCATCCGCTGGCATCGGCTCAGGAACGTCGTGTTCATTTCCGGCGATGTGCATGGCTCGCTGACCAGTCGCCTGAGCCACAGCGAAGACCCGGACTTCGAGGTACACACCGTCGTATCTTCGCCGCTGAGCAACAGCAAATTGCTGCCCTACGCCACCGCCGCGACCTTCATGCTCGACCAGCCGCTGGCGCAGACCGAGGCAGGCGAATACCGGCACGAACTGACCAGCCAAGTCATCAGCCAGGACAACTTTGCGCACATGGTGGTCGAGGCCGGACGGATCCAGGTCAACTATCACGACCGGGATGGCAGGCACCTGCAATCCATCGATATTCCGCTGCGATGAAATCCAGCGGCACGACCGTTCCGGATGGCCGAAGGCTCTGGAACGGCCATCTCCGCGCTTAATAGCATTAGTTTCCGGCAAGTGCTGGAGAAATGTTCACTGCAGCCGACATATTCTTATAGCACTTGGCCTTCATGTCTCTTGTCAGTCGGTGCCGCAATGATGCAACCTTGCCGCAGGCAACAGTAAAGAGGGCGAGAGCCCGGCGCGTTCAGCAAATTTCCAAGCGAGTTCCCTTCATGAAGAGCCAACCCGATGCCGCCAGCCGTATGGTGGCCGAGGTAGTGACGCAGTTGCCTGTGCCCTCGCGGCTCGGCATGCTGCGTTTCGAGCGCCTGAATGAAGCCAGCTGGGCGATGCTGTTTCTCGATCCCAACTGTGAACGCCAGTTCGGCCAGCCCGCCGTCGAGCTCTGCGCCCTGGTCGGCTCGCCCTACGCCAGCCTGATGGAGCCCGAAGCGCGCTATCAACTGCATGATGCGATCCAGCAACAACTCGGCCAAAGCCCGCATTACCTGGTGCGCTATACCCTGCACACCGCCGCCGGCGCGTTGAGCATTCTTGAACTCGGTGAAGCCTACAAACAGCACAACCGCCACTTGCTGCGCGGTTACCTGCTGGCGGTCGACGATGTATTCGACGAAGCGCCGACGTTGCCCTCCGTCGATCTGGAAACCCAGAATTCACGCCTGCAAATCGCCCTTGAACTCAACCAGCGTGCCCAGCAGGAACAGCTGCAACATCTGGAGCGGGTGCGCGCCCAGCAGGACCTGATCCTGCTGCTGGCCCGCCAGCGTTACAGCAGCCAGAACTCCCTGCAAGAAGCCGCCGAACTGATTACCCGCTGCGCCTGCGATATCTACGAAATCGACTGCGCCAGTCTGTGGAACCTTGAAGGCCAGAAGCTGGTGCCGATCTCGGCGTACCACCGCGCCACCCAGGAATACATCCTGCCGGAGGTGATCGACGTCAGCGGCTTCCCCGATTACATGGACGCGTTGCACGGCAGCCGCGCCATCGACGCGCACAACGCGATGCGCGACCCGCGTACCCGGGAAATGGCCGAAGCCCTGCGCCCGCGTGACGTCAACGCCATGCTCGACGCCAGCATCCGCGTCGACGGCCAAGTGGTCGGCGTGCTGTGCCTGGAGCAGACCGGCGTCACCCGCGCCTGGCAGTCCGACGAAATCGCTTTTGCCGGTGAACTGGCCGACCAGTTCGCCCAGGTCATCAACAATCACAACCGCCGCACCGCCACCAGCGCGCTGCACCTGTTCCAGCGTGCGGTCGAGCAAAGCGCCAACGCCTTTTTGCTGGTCAACTGCGACGGCGTGGTCGAGTACGTCAACCCGAGCTTCACCGCGATCACCCAGTACACCACCGAGGAAGTCCACGGCCAGCGCCTGTCGGAGCTGCCGGCCCTGGAAAACCTCAGCGAGTTGCTGTTCGACGCGCCGTCGGCACTGGCCAAGAGCAACAGTTGGCAGGGCGAATTCAAGAGCCGCCGCAAGAACCTCGAACCCTACTGGGGCCAGTTGTCGATCTCCAAGGTCTACGGCGACAACCGTGAGCTGACGCACTACATCGGCATCTACGAAGACATCACCCAGACCAAACTGGCGCAGCAGCGCATCGAGCGCCTGGCCTACACCGACAACCTGACCAACCTCGGCAACCGGCCTGCATTTATCCGCAATCTGGATGAACGCTTCGCCCGGGATAGCGATACCCCGATCAGCCTGCTGCTGGTGGACATCGACAACTTCAAGCGGATCAACGACAGCCTCGGCCACCAGACCGGCGACAAACTGTTGATCAGCCTGGCCCGGCGCCTGCGTAACAGCCTGAGCCCGAGCGGCAGTCTGGCGCGGTTCGCCAGTAACGAGTTCGCAGTGTTGCTCGACGACACAGACCTTGCCACCGGGCAGCAGATCGCCAACCAATTGCTGGCGACGCTGGATAAACCGATGTTCGTCGACAACCAGTTGATCAGCGTCACCGGCTCCGTGGGCCTGGCCTGCGCGCCACTGCACGGCCGCGACCCGCAGACCCTGATGCGCAACGCCGGCCTCGCTCTGCACAAGGCCAAGGCCAACGGCAAACATCAGGTCCAGGTGTTCACCGAAGCGCTGAACGCCGAGGCCAGCTACAAACTGTTCGTCGAGAACAACCTGCGCCGGGCCCTGACCCAGAACGAGCTGGACGTGTTCTATCAGCCGAAGCTGTGCCTGCGCAGCGGTCGCCTGCTCGGCATGGAAGCATTGCTGCGCTGGAACCACCCGGAGCGCGGCATGATTCGCCCGGACCAGTTCATCAGCGTCGCCGAGGAAACCGGCCTGATCATTCCGATCGGCAAGTGGATCGCCCGTCAGGCCTGTCGCATGAGCAAGGCTCTGACTGCTGCCGGCATGGGCAATCTGCAAGTGGCGATCAACCTTTCGCCCAAGCAGTTCTCCGACCCGGATCTGGTGGCCTCCATCGCCAACATCCTCAAGGAAGAAGCGCTGCCGGCCAATCTGCTGGAGCTGGAACTGACCGAAGGCCTGCTGCTGGAAGCGACCGAAGACACCCACTTGCAGCTCGACCAGCTCAAGCGCCTGGGCCTGACCTTGGCGATGGACGACTTCGGCACCGGTTACTCGTCGCTCAGCTACCTGAAAAAATTCCCGATCGACATCATCAAGATCGATCGCAGCTTCATCCATGAAATCCCGGACAACCAGGACGATATGGAAATCACCTCCGCCGTGATCGCCATGGCCCACAACCTGAAACTCAAGGTCGTCGCCGAAGGCATCGAGACTGCCGAGCAACTGGCGTTCCTGCGTCGCCACCGCTGCGACGTCGGCCAGGGCTACCTGTTCGACCGGCCGATTCCGGGCGCCGAGCTGATCCAGGCGCTCAAGCGCTATCCGCGCGGCCCGCTCTGCCTGTAAATCCCAAGACAGTACCCGCACATTTTGCCTAGTGATTAACGGGGCATCATTGGGCACACTGGCGGTCAGACTTTTTACATCCCATCCTGACTGAGAGGAACGATCATGGTTCTGCGCTCGGAAATTCTGGTGAACAAAAACGTGCTACCGACTAAAGAACAAGCTCTGCCTGGCCGCGAAACCCCGATGGCCCTGCCTGAAAAACACTTTGTTTTCACCGAAACGCCGTTGCTGGGCCCGTTCTTTCAGGACGTCGACTTCGCGATTTTCGGCCTGGGCTGCTTCTGGGGTGCCGAGCGCCGCTTCTGGCAGCGTGAAGGCGTGGTCAGCACCGTGGTCGGTTACGCCGGCGGTTACACGCCGAACCCGACCTACGAAGAAGTCTGCTCGGGCCTGACCGGCCACGCTGAAGTGGTGCTGGTGGTGTTCGACAAGGCCAAGGTCAGCTACGAAGAGCTGCTGGCGATGTTCTGGGAATTGCACAACCCGACGCAGGGCATGCGCCAGGGCAATGACATCGGCACCCAGTACCGTTCGGTGATCTACGCGACCCATCCGGAGCAACTGGAGGCAGCGTTGAAGAGCAAAGCTGTTTATCAGGCCGAACTGTCGAAGGCGGGTCTGGGTGAAATCAGCACCGAGATTGAACAGGCGCCGACCGTTTACTTCGCCGAGGCCTATCACCAGCAGTATCTGGCGAAAAATCCGGAAGGCTACTGCGGGATTGGCGGCACGGGTGTTTGCATGCCACCGAGTCTGGCGGGTAACTGACCGCGACCACTGATCGTTCCCACGCTCCGCGTGGGAACGATCGGTCAGTGATCAGCTCTCGGCGATCAACCAATCCATCTGCCACCCACCCTGGGTTTGCCCAAGCTTTTTGGACAGCCACGGCAGTAGCTCACGCAATTCTTCCTCCAGCCCCCACGGCGGATTGGCAATCGCCAGGCCAGAGCCGTTCAGGCTGTTCGGCGTGTCCAGTGGATGCACGAGCAGCTCGACCCGCAGCAGTTTCGGCGCACCGGTGCCGGCCAGATCCTGATAGAAACGACGCAATGCGCGCTGATCCTTCACCGGATACCAGATCGCAGCCACGGTCTGGCGCATCCGGCCAATGGCCTCTTTCATCGACGCCGCACAACGCTGCATTTCATCGAGCTGTTCGAACGGCGGATCAATCAACATCACCGCGCGCTTCTCCTGCACCGGCAGCATCGCGCGGGCAACATGCCAGCCCTCGCCCAGATGCACCTTCACCCGACGATCGCCGGCCATGTTCTCCTTGAGCTGCACGCCGTCTTCAGGGTGCTTCTCGTTGAGCATCACCCGGTCCTGCGGTCGGGTCAGACGCCGCGCCAGCTCCGGCGAGCCCGGGTAATAGCGCAGCTGGCCGTCCGGGTTCATCTCGTGCAGCACCTTCATATAGTCGGCGGTCAGCGCCGGCAGATCCGGCTGATCCCACAACCGCGCGATGCCTTCCAGGTACTCGCCGGTACGGTTGGCCTGATCACCCTGCAGGTCATACAGACCGATGCCGGCGTGGCTGTCGAGATAGGCAAACGGCTGCTCCTTGCGCGACATCAGGGCGATGAGGCGGGTCAAGGTCAGGTGTTTGAACACATCGGCGTGATTGCCGGCATGGAAGGCGTGACGATAATTCATGGCTGCTCCTGCGAGGGCCGTGAAGTTTACCTTTTACCGGGCGGCAAGTCAGGGGTTGGGGGCTGAGTGGGCGTTCCCGGCGCTACACTGGCCGCAACCACCTGACAGGAAGTCTGAAAATCATGTATTGCCGGATCATTGCCCTCCTTTGCCTGCCGGGCTCATTACACGCCTTCGCTGGCGAAGAACACACCGAACAGGCACGCCAGAATCTGAAGAACTACGGTTTGAGCTACTGCATCCTGGCGCCATTCAAAGAACAATCTGCACTGGAAAAAGACATCGGACTGTCCGCCGGAGCCTACTCGTTCATGGGCAAAGGCCTGCACACCATTGTTCAGAATGAGGACACGCTGGAGGTCACGCATGATCCGTATGCCGAGACAGAGAAATACATGGCAGACGCATACCTCAAAAAATCATCGACCAGCAAACAGACTGGTAAAAATATAGTTTTCTATTCTTGTCTGGAAATTTATAACTCGCCGGAATTTGACGCTTTCATCAAGTCGCAGGATCAGTATCTGCAAAACTGAAATCTTCTCGCCTGACTAAATGATCTTTCCAAAACGGATGTTGGAAGGATCTTTGGAAAGGGGTGAGTGGGCAGTCTAGCTGTCGGATACATCCGTGAGAGCCCCCTCACCCTAGCCCTCTCCCGGTGTATGTACCGGAGACATAGTGGACAGGTGTTCGGAGACATGGTGGACACTTTTAAATAGACACATTGCTCATCGCGAAGGAGATGGCCTGTGTCTTGGGAAGAGGTGTCTACCGTGCAGCTACGTACAGAATTCGTGCTTTTGGCTCGGCAAGAAGGGGCCAATGTTCGGCAGCTTTGCCGTCGATTCAACATCAGCCCAAGCACTGCCTACAAATGGCTCAGCAGGTTTGAAAAATCAGGGGCCGAGGGTCTGAACAATCAGTCACGACGACCGAAGACGTCACCCAAACGTTGTGCTGACGAGGTGGAGAAGCAGATTCTGAACGTGAGTCAGGAGTACGCGGCTTGGGGCGCTCGCAAGCTCAAACGCGTGCTGGAAGACAAGGGTTTAGTGATGCCTTCCGTCAGCACCGTGCATGCGGTTTTACAGCGTCATTCGCGCGTTGATCCAAAGGCCGCCGAGATCAAACCGTTCATCCGTTTCGAGCATGACGCACCCAATGATTTGTGGCAGATGGACTTCAAGGGACACGTCGGTATGCGTCATGGCCGCTGCCACCCTTTGACGATATTGGATGACCATTCCCGCTTCTCGTTGTGCATCGCCGCTTGCGCCAATCAACAACGCCAAACCGTGGAAGAACAGCTTGTTGGAGTGTTTCGCCGATACGGTCTGCCGCAACGCATGACCATGGATAACGGTTCGCCATGGGGTGACCAAACCGGGGTCTACACCGCCCTGGAAGTCTGGCTGATGAGACAGGGCATCCGGGTCAGCCACTCCCGGCCCTACCATCCACAAACTCAGGGCAAGATTGAGCGATTCCATCGCAGCTTGAAGGCCGAAGTTCTGCAGAGTCAGTGCTTTATCGATCTCGTCGGAGCACAAAAAGCCTTCGATATCTGGCGAGAAACTTACAATCAGAAGCGCCCGCATCAAGCCTTGGGAATGGGGGTTCCAGCGAGCCGCTACAGCAGTAGCCCGCTTGAATACCAAGAGACCCGGCCTGTCCTGGAGTACGCGGAAGGAGATTTGGTCAGGAAAGTTCAGGGCAATGGCGAGATGTACTGGAGAAGCAGCCAATTCCTGATCGGAAAGGCCTTCATCGGGGAGCTGATAGCGATCAGGGGAACGACAGAAGATGGCATCTACGATGTCTACTGGAGCAGACATCGCATTGCCCGAATTGACTTGATTCAACAGACCGTTGTATCAGGTAAGCGGATTTGAAAACCGTCCACCATGTCCCCGAACATGTGTCCACCATGTCTCCGGTACATACACC